>NZ_BAAHXI010000059.1:0-25464 GCF_054656955.1 Deferrisoma palaeochoriense | reverse complement strand
TTCGCGGCCTACGGAGCTTCCAAGTAACTTCGGTCCACGGTCGGCGGTCTCGCGGTCGGCGGTCCCGTGGTCCAGACGGCCCCGGCGCACCGTGTGGCCGAGGCGGAAGTTATTGTTTTTGCAAACAGGCCGCGCCCCGCGCGGCTTACCGGAGCTTCCAAGCAACTTCGGTCGTCGGTCGCCGGTCTCGCGGTCTTCGGTCCTGTGGTCGAGACGGCCGCGGCGCACCGTGTGGCTGAGTCGGAAGTTATTGTTTTTGCAAACAGGCCGCGCCTCGCGGCCTACGGAGCTTTCTACTGGTTCCTGCTTCCCGGTAGCCCTTCAGCTCCGGGTCGCGTGATACGCCACCAGCGCGGGCGGCAGAAAGAGGCCCACGGCCGTGCCCGCGAAGCACGCGGGCGATAAGGTAATGGCTGCGGCGAGGAAGGCAAGTCGCAGCCCGAACCGGCCGAGGGCTCCGGCGGCGGCGCGGCGCCGGGCACGACCGGGGTCCGAAGGAAAGCAGCGGAGGGTCGCGAGGTGCAGCCGAAGCGCCAGGACCCCTCCCAGAACCCCCCAGGCCACGCCGGCGGTGGCGGTCCAGCCGCCCCATAGGGCGGCGACGAGGCCGGCGATGCCGGCGGCCACCGGTAGTCCCGTGGTCACGGTTTCCTCCCCCGACGATCGGATTTCTCGATGGTTTCCATCACGATCCGGTATACGGTCCAGATGCCGGAAAGCGCCCCGAGGGGGATGAACACCGCCTTCCAAACCCCGCGGGTTCCCATCCAGCGGTCCAACCCGTGGCCGATCGCCAGGCCGATGCCGATGGCCGCCACCATGGTGAGCCCCAGGTGGGTCAGAAGGCCGAGGTTTTCGGACAGTTCCTTGAGTTCCCCGGGGTCGATGCCCCAGCGCCTTTTGCCTTCGCCCATCGAAGCCTCGCGGCGAGTCGGGGGCGGGGAGGGAGCGCCCAGCCATGGGGCGCTCCGGTTCAGGGGGAGACAGCCTCCAACAGGGCTAAGATGCGATCAAGGTCGTCGAGGTTTCGGTACTCGATGGTGAGGCGGCCGGAGCCCTTCTTCTTTCCGGGAGAGAGACGGACCCGCGTTCCGAAGCGCCGGGAAAGACGCTCCTCCAGGTCCCGGACATTGGGATCCGGCGCGGGGGACTGCCGGGGCCGTGGCGACCGGGGCGTGCGGGCAAGTTCCTCGGCCTGGCGCACCGAGAGGTTCTTGCGGAGGATCTCCTCCAGAAGGCCAAGCCGCTCCGCCTCGTCCTCAAGGCTCAGGATGGCGCGGGCGTGGCCGGCGGTGATGCGGCCGGCCCGCAGGGCCGTGAGGGCCCGCTCGGGAAGGGTGAGAAGCCGAAGGGCGTTGGCCACGGCCGGCCGGGAACGGCCGATGCGCTGGGCGAGTTCCTCCTGGGTCAGCCCCATGCGCTCGATCAGCACCCGGTAGGCCAGGGCCTCCTCCACGGGGTTCAGGTCCTGCCGCTGGAGGTTCTCCACCAGGGCGAGCTCCAGCACCTCCTCGTCGTCGGCGTGGCGGAGGATCGCGGGGAGTTCGGTGAGGCCGGCGACCTGGGCCGCCCGCCACCGGCGTTCGCCGGCGATGAGCTCGTAGCCCCCCTGGGGGGCGGGCCGGACGATGACGGGCTGCACGAGGCCCTTCTCCCGGATGCTCTGGGCGAGGTCCTCAAGGGCCTCGGGCTCGAAATCCTGCCGGGGTTGGTGGGGGCTCGGGTGGATCTCCTCGATGGGGCAGAGGAAATACTCTCCCTCCAACCGGTCGGGCAAAAGGGCGTCGAGCCCGGTTCCTAGGGCGGGGCGCTTTTTGCGGCTCATGGGGCGGCTCCCTCCGGGTTACGAGAGGAGTTCCTGGGCCATCCGCAGGTAGCTCTGGGCGCCGGTGGACCGGGCGTCGTAGAGGAGGGCGGGTTTGCCGTGGCTGGGCGCCTCGCTCAGGCGGACGTTCCGGGGGATCACGGAGCGGAAGACCTTGTCCCGAAAGTGGCGCCGGACCTCGTCGGCCACCTGGTGGCTGAGGTTGTTCCGGGCGTCGAACATGGTGAGAAGGATGCCCTCGACCTCGAGCCGCGGGTTGAAGGTCCGCCGTACGGTGCGGATGGTGGTGAGCAGTTGGCCGAGGCCCTCCAGGGCATAGTACTCGCACTGAAGGGGGATGATGACCGCGTCCGCAGCCACCAACGCGTTGAGGGTGAGGAGGCCGAGGCTCGGGGGGCAGTCGACGAGGATGAACTCATACTCGTCGCGCGCGGGCGCCAGGGCCTGCCGGAGCCGGAACTCCCGGCGGTCCTCGCCCACCAACTCGACTTCGGCGCCCGCGAGGTCCCGGGAGGCCGGAACCAGGGAGAGGTTCGGCAGATCGGCCGGTCGCAGGAGATCCGCCACCTGGGCCTGGGCCAAAAGAAGGTGATAGGACGAGGGGTCGCCGGGGGCGAGGCGGTGTCCGAGACCGCTCGAGGCGTTGGCCTGGGGGTCGAGGTCCACGAGGAGAACCCGGCGCTCGGCGGCGGCGAGGGACGCCGCGAGGTTTACGGCGGTGGTGGTCTTCCCCACACCCCCCTTCTGGTTCGCCGTGCAAAGGATCCTGCCCATGGGCCACCTCCTGAGGCGGCGTATGGTAGCACAGGGGGCGGCGACGGGGAACCGACTCGGCGGCGCCGGAGGGGATGTTTCACGTGAAACATCGGCCCGGGAGGATCGGCCACCGCAGCGAGGGGTTAGTACTCCGGCGGCCAAATAGACGCGATCGGGGGCATGGGGCCTGCTGGAACGCCGGGCGTGGCTCCTACAGTGGCCGGATGCCGCACTCACGCACGGGCGGAAGCAGGCCCCATGCCGGGCCCCGGGGATGGGTGTCGGTTTAACCGCAACTTGGTATAAGCCCCGGTAGGCAGCGGGGACGGCCTGATCGCAAAACACTCCCCCTGGGACCGGCGTCGGCGCGAAGGCTGTCGGGCGGGGCAAAGGGCCTGCCGGTAAGGAGGAAGTGATCAGAGGACGGGGGCTCCGACATCTCGCCTCAGAATTCTGGCCCCTGATGCCGGGGTCAACACGGGGTCAGCACGGCGAGGGCCCGGGGCCCGAATCCCGGCAAGGGGGGGCAGGGTCTGTGGGTGAGGAGGGTCCAGCCCGGCGCGGGGGGAACAGGCCCGGGCCCGAGCAGGAGAAACACCCGGCCGACGGGGGCCAGGAACGGCCGCGCGAGTGCCAGGGCTTCGAGCGGTTGGGTGACGGCCCGAAGGGTCGCGGTACGAAACTCCCCGGCGAGCTCGGGGGCCTCGTCGAGAATCTCGGGAGCCCGGCCCTCGTAGACTTCAGTGTGGGGGAGACGCAGAACCCTGGCGGCGTGGCGCACGAACGCTACCCGCCGGCTTCTGGGCTCGATGCCGACGCAACGCTGGCCCCGGTAGACGAGGGAAACGGGGAGGAGCGGAAGACCGGGGCCGGTGCCAATGTCGAGGAAGGGAAAACCCGGGGCCTCCAGAAGAAACGGGAGAACGGCGTCGGCGATCTGGAGGGCGACGCCGTCGCGGGTTCTGGGGCCCACGAGGCGGATCGCCCGATTCCAGCGAAGGAGCTCGTCGGCGAGCCGCCCGAGGTCGTCCCAGGGCAGGTCTTCGCGTAGCCCCCTCAGAGGGGCCCAAGGGTCAGGAACCGCCATGGGATCGAAGGGCGCCGAGCCGCTTGAGGTGGACGAGAAGCACGGGGCCGGCGGAGGGGCGAACTCCGGGAATCCGGAGGGCCTGGGCCAGGGTGAGGGGCTTGGCCCGGGCCAGGATCTGTCGGACCTCGGTGGCCAGGCCTTCCACCCGGGAGTAATCGAGGTCCGGCGGAAGGGGGGTGGCCTCGAGCCGGCGAAGCTGCTCGAGGCCCTCGAGGTCACGCCGGATGTATCCCTCGTACTTCACCTCGGCTTCCACGGTGATGGCGTCGCGGCGATCGTGCTCCGGCCAGGCCGGGGCCAGGGGGCGGAGAGCCTCGAGGGAAAGCCCGGGCCGGCGCAGCAGGTCCTCCAGGGTCGCGGCCTCCCGGAGGGGGGGCTCGCCGGCCGCGCGGAGAACGTCGTCCGTTTCCGGGCCGGGCCGGACCCGAACGGATCGGAGAAACGTCCGGAGTTCCCCGAACCGCTCCTGGCGTCGGCGAAACGCCTCGGCCCGAGCCGAAGGGACGGCGCCCACCCGGATCCCGAGGGGCGCCAGTCGGAGGTCGGCGTTGTCCTCGCGAAGAAGCAGCCGGAACTCCGCGCGACTCGTGAACATGCGATAGGGCTCCCGGGTGCCCCGGGTGACGAGATCGTCCACCAGCACGCCCAGGTAGCCCTCGTGGCGGCCCACATAGACCGGATCGGCCCCACCGGCCCGGAGCGCAGCGTTGATCCCGGCCAGGATGCCCTGGGCCGCTGCCTCCTCGTACCCGGAGGTGCCATTGATCTGCCCGGCCAGGAAAAGCCCGGAAAGGCGCTTCGACTCGAGGGTGGGATAGAGCTCCCGGGGATCCACGAAGTCGTACTCGATGGCGTACCCGGGGCGGAGGATCTCGGCGCTCTCCAGGCCCTCGATGGAGCGAACCAGGGCGAGCTGCACGTCCAGGGGCAGGCTCGTGGAGATGCCGTTCGGATACACCTCGGCCGTTCCCATGCCTTCGGGCTCAAGAAACACCTGGTGCCGGTCGCGGTCCGAAAACCGGACCACCTTGTCCTCAATGCTGGGACAGTAGCGGGGCCCGACGCCCTGAATCACCCCCGTGTAAAGGGGCGAACGGTCGAGGCTCGCCCGGATGATCTCGTGGGTCTTCGGGTTCGTGTAGGTGATGTGGCAGGGCACCTGCTGGCGGTCGATGGCCGGTGTGTCCACGCTGAACGGGAGGGGGTCAGGGTCGCCGTGCTGGAGGTCTAGGGCGTCCCAACGGATGGTTCGGCCATTCAGCCGCGGGGGCGTGCCGGTCTTGAGCCGGCCTAGGGGAAACCCGAGATCCCGCAAACTCTCGGCGAGTTCCCGGGACGGGGGTTCTCCGGAGCGGCCCGCGGGGTAGGACCTGAGGCCGACGTAAGCGAGCCCGTTCAGGAACGTGCCCGGGCAGAGGACCACGGTGCGGCCGGGAAAATGGACCCCTTCGCGGGTGACCACCCCGCGGAGGTCGGAACCCTCGACCCAGAGGGCCACCACCTCGGCTTGCTGGACCGAGAGGTTCGGCTGGGACTCGACGCACCGCTTCATGTGGGCGGCGTACGCGGCCCGGTCGGCCTGGGCGCGGGAGGCCCACACGGCGGGCCCCTTGCGGGTGTTGAGGCGGCGGTACTGGATGCCGGTGGCGTCGATGGCCCGCCCCATCTCGCCCCCCAAGGCGTCCACCTCCCGCACCAGATGTCCCTTGGCCAGACCCCCGATGGCGGGGTTGCAAGACATCTTCCCCACCGCGTCGAGGTTAAGCGTCAGGAGCAGCGTGGACGCGCCCATTCGGGCCGCCCCCAAGGCGGCCTCGATGCCGGCGTGGCCCGCGCCCACCACGATCACGTCATAGCGCCGGTCCCACTCCATCGCGGTCCTCCGGCCGGGATGTTTCACGTGAAACATCCCGGCCTATTTGCCGATGCAAAACTGGGAGAAAATCCGGTCGAGCACGTCGTCGGGCGTTCCCCAGCCGAGGAGTTCCGCGAGCGCCCGCCTCGCGGCGTGGAGTTCGCTGGCCGCCACCTCGGGAATCCCTCCGCCCTCCAGAATGCGGGCCCCGTTGCGGACCGCGGCCAGGGCGGTCTCCACCAGACGCCGGTGCCTCTCCCGGGTGAGCGGCGCCTCCCCCGTCGGCCCTCGGGATCCTCCCAGCGCCAAGGCGGCGATCCGCTCCAGGAGCTCCGGAATCCCCTGGCCGGTCCGGGCCGACACCAGCACGGGCTCCAGGCCCAGGGCTCTCAACCGTTCCAGGGGGCCGGGGCCCAGATCGGCCTTGTTGACGGCGGCTACGGCCGCGTTGCGGGAAGCAAGCCCCCTCGCCTCTTCCTCCTCCTCGGGACGGAGGGCTCGTCCGGCCTCGCACACGAGGACCACGGCGTCGGCCTCGTCCCTCGCCCTCTGGGCCCGTCGAACCCCCTCCGCCTCCGCCGGGTCCCGGGCGGCACGGAGCCCCGCGGTATCCACCAAACGCACCGGAACGCCCCCGGCCTGGGTCCAGCCATCGACCAAATCTCTAGTGGTTCCGGGCAGTTCCGTGACGATGGCCCGCTCCTCCCCCACCAGCCGGTTGAGCAGGCTCGATTTCCCCACGTTGGGCACTCCCACGAGAGCCACCGTGAACCCCTCCCGGGCGGTGCGTCCCCAGCCGAAGGTCTCGAGCTTCCGCTCCATCTCCCGTGCGAGCTGCCCCAGCTCCTCCCGGATCTCCCCCCAGTCCTCCTCCCCCACGTCGTCTTCCTCGGGAAAGTCAAGGTGCGCCTCGACCCGTGCCAGGATGCCTCCCAAGCGGTCCTGCCAGCTTCCGACCTCCTGGGAGAGCGCGCCGGCGAGAAGGGCCTCGTGGGCCCGGAGCGCTTCCTGGGTCCGAGCCTGGATGACGTCGAGCACGGCTTCGGCCTGGACGAGGTCGATTCGGCCGTTCAGGAACGCCCTCAGGGTGAACTCCCCGGGCCGGGCAAGGCGGGCCCCGGCCGCCAGGGCCGCCCCGAGCACCCCCTGGGCCGCTGCCGGGCCGCCGTGGCAGTGGATCTCTAGCACGTCTTCCCGGGTATACGAGGCGGGGCCGGGCATCCACAGGGCCAGAACCTCGTCCAACATGCCGCCGTCGGGTCCGACGGCGGTGCCCAGGAGCGCCGTGCGAGGCAAGAGGGGCAGGACGTCGGTCCCGGACCGCCGGCGCAAAACGGCCCGGGCCACCTGGGAGCTGCCCGGGCCGCTCACCCGTACGATGGCGATTCCCCCGGTCCCGGGGGGAGTCGCCACGGCGGCAATGGTGTCGTGACGGCGTTCCATGTCGAAGCCGTGGGGGCGTCGTGTGTCTGCAGGTTCGTCTTCGCCGGGCGGTGGGGCAGCCTGGCGGCTAGGCGGCCCAGAACCCAAACGGGTCCGGCGGCACGGTCCCCCTCCAGCCCGTGCGAACGCTTCGCGAGCCGGGGGAATCCTTGCCGCGGGCCCTCGGCCCGGGTCCCCGCCGGGAGGTTGCTCCCCCCGGAAACCCGACCCCGCTCCCTTCCCCGGTCGTGAAGCCCCGCGGGGGCTCCCCCGTTCCGTCGGTCAGAGCCGAGGGGGCGATCACACCCTGCGGCGACCCGCCCCGTCAGGCCGCCGCGGCCTTCCGAGACTCCCGCATCATCCAGGCCTGCTGGGCCACGCTCAGGATGTTGTTCACGAGCCAGTAGAGCACGAGGCCCGAGGGGAAGTTGAGGAACAGGAACGTGAAGATGACGGGCATCCCGTACATCATCATCTTCATCTGCCCCTCGTTCACCCCCGTAGCCGGAGTCAGCTTCTGCTGGAGGAACATCGTGACCCCCATCAGGAGCGGGGTCACGTAGTAGGGGTCTTTGGCCGAGAGGTCCTGGATCCAGAGCATGAACGGGGCGTGCCGGAGCTCGATCGAGCCCAGGAGCACCTTGTACAGGGCGAAGAACACCGGGATCTGCACCAGCATGGGCAGGCACCCGCCCATGGGATTGACCTTGTGGGTCTTATAGAGCTGCATCATCTCCCGGTTCAGGCGCTCCTTGTCGTCCCCGTATTTTTCTTTCAGGCGTTGGATCTTGGGCTGGATCTCCTTCATCTTCTGCATCGAGCGGTAGCTCTTGGCGCTCAGGGGCCAGAAGATGAGCTTGACAAGCACCGTGAGCACGATGATCGCGATGCCGTAGTTGCCCGTGACCCGGTAGATGGCCTTGAGGAACCACAAGAGCGGCACGGCCACGGGGTGGAAGAACCCGTAATGGACCACCTCCGTGAGATCCGCGCCCAGGGGGGCCAGGGCCTCCCGGAGCTTCGGCCCGGCGAACACCCGCAACTCGGCCCGGGCCGACCGGCCCGGCGAGACCGGCTCCAGGGGCACCACGAGCTCCCCCTGGGCCACCTCCTCGAGGCCCCGGAACCGGGTGAGCCGCACCTCCTGGGCCGGCGCGGCCGGCACGGCGGCGACGAGGAAATACCCGTCCACCATGGCGAGCCACCCGATCGGCCCGGTTGCGGTGACGGGGTCCTCGAGTTTCTTGAGTTTGACCTCCTCGTACTCCCCGTCGGCCATGTAGGCGGGTCCGTGGAAGTTGTAGCGGCTCATCTTGTCCTTGGACGCCCCCGTGAAGTCCCGCACCAGGGTCCAGACGATCCGGTCGGCCAGGGGGCCCTGGCCCCGGTTCTCGATCTCCACGGTGACCCCCACCGCGAACCCCTCTTCCGGGAGTTCGAAGGTCTGCACGACCCGCACCCTGTCGGCGCCGTCCCAAGCCAGGACCGCCCGACGCTCGGACCGTTCCAGAACCCGGTACACCGCAGTCCCGGGCACATCGCTCCCGCCGAGGCGCACCTGGCCCGCCAGGTCGAACCCGGAGGGCGCGGCCAGGAGCTCCACGGGCCGATCCCCCTCTTCTCCCCGCTCCGTATAGCCCTTGAGTTCCACCCGGCGGATCGCGGCCCCCTGAGAGCTGATCTCCGCCCGGAGGTCTTTGTTCTCCAGCGCCACGGTTTCAACTGTCGCAGGCGCCTGGGGTTCCATCGGGGTCGGCGGCGTCCGAGCCTCCACCTGCGGCTTGGCGTCCGCCGCAGACCCTGGCGGGGTGGTGGAGGGGGCTGCGGCGGTCTCGGGTTCCGGCTTGCCTTCCGGCGGCGGGGGCGGCGGGGCGAACAGGTACTGCCACAACACCAGAACGGCCATGGAGAGGGCCACGGCCAAGATGGTTCGCTTGCTGTCCATATCGGTCCTGTCCTAAGGGTCGGGCAAGGGGTCGAACCCGCCCGGGTGCCACGGATGGCACCGGGCGAGCCTTCGCAGGGTCAGCCAGGAAGCCGTCCAGAACGGGTATCGCTGGTAGGCGGCGAGTGCGTACGCGCTGCAGGAGGGGTGGAAACGGCACGTCGGGGGCAAAACCGGTGAGATCAGGGTCCGGTAGACCCGGATGAGCCCCGCCGCGGCCCGCGAAGCCAGCGGGCCAAGGCCCGTTCCAGCTCGGCCCCCACCTCTTGGTACCCCAGGTCCGCCGCCCCCTTGCGGGCGATCACCACGCAGTCGATCGGGGGGTGCAGCCGATGCCGGTTTCGGCGAAAGTACTCCCGCACGAGCCGCTTCACCCGGTTTCGGTCGTGGGCCTTGCCAACCTTCCTCGACACCACAAGCCCCAGGCGGCTTGGTGCCTGGGGCCGGGGTAGGACCACGACGGTGAACAGGGGGCGGTGAACCCGGGTCCCCCCCTGAAAGACCCGGTCGAACTCCGCCCGCTTGCGGATCCGGCATGCCCGCGGAAACCGCTCGCTCGGTCTGCGGTCTACTTGCGCGGGATCTCGACCGCGAGCCGCTTCCGGCCCTTCTTCCGGCGGCGCGCCAGCACCTTGCGGCCGTTTCGGGTCGCCATGCGGGCCCGAAACCCGTGGGTTCGCTTCCGTCGGATGCGGCTGGGATTGTAGGTCAACTGCTGCATATGAGAACCTCCTCGGCGGTCCGGTCATGATCAAACTCGGAACGGTTTCGGAAATGCGGAACCCTACGGCACATTCCGTGTCGGCGTCAAGCCCCTTTTCCGCCCGGTCGGCCTACGTGCACGTGCCGTTCTGTGCCGCGCGCTGCCGGTACTGCGCGTTCTACTCGGGGGAACCCGTCGACCGAATCCCGCGGTTCCTCCGAGCCCTGGAGCGGGAGATCGAGGGTTGGGGCGCGGGAGTCGGCCCCCTCGACACGGTGTACCTGGGGGGCGGGACGCCGGGACTCCTGGGCGCGGAGGGACTCGCGCGGATCCTGGACGCCCTCCGGCGGGTGCGGGGGATCGCCCCCGACGCGGAGATCACGATCGAGGTGAACCCCGGGGCCGGCCCCGACCCGGGCGCGCTCCGGCGCGCCGGGGCCACCCGGGTCTCGGTGGGGGTGCAAGCCCTCGACGACCGATGGCTCCGAACCCTCGGCCGGCGCCACGGGGCGGCCGAGGCCCTCGCCTACCTGTCGGCGGCGAGGTCGGCGGGGGTCCGATCGGTGTCGGCCGACCTCCTGATCGGGCTTCCCGGGCTCAAGGCCCGGGAAGCCGCCCGGTGGGCGAGGGACTGCGTGCGTGCGGGCGCCGACCACGTTTCGGTCTACGTGCTGGAACTCCACGATGGAACCCCCCTGCGCCGGGCGACCGAGGCCGGTCGGTTCCCCTGGCCGGCCCCGGACGAGGCCGCCGAGCACTGGGAGGCCGTGGACGAGGCGCTCGCCGCGGAGGGGCTTCACCCCTACGAGGTGTCGAACTTCGCCCGACCCGGCGCCGAGTGCCGCCACAATCTCGCCTACTGGGAGGGAAAGGCCTACCGGGGCCTGGGCCCCGGCGCCCACAGCTTCGACCCGGACCTGGGTCCCTGGGGAATCCGCTGGGAAAACCGCCCCGATCTGGAGGGCTGGCTACGGGCCCTGGAGGCCGGGGCGCCGCCCCCGCGATCGGTGGACGAGCGCTCGGCCGGGGACGCCCTGCTGGAAGCCCTGTTTCTGTGGGCGCGCCGGCCGGTGCCCTGGCCGGCCGACGTGCTCCGGCGGCACGGATTGGAACCCCGCCGCGCGGAGCCCCTCCTCGAGGTCCTCCGCCGCGGGGGGGACCTCGACCGCCGGAACCGGCCAACCCCCCAAGGCATGCTCCGCGCGGACGGGCTTGCCCTGTGGCTCTGGGAGCGGCTCGTTGCCGACACCGGGCAACGGAACTCCGAAGACGGCGAACAGGCCGGGTAGCCCAACCCCAACCCGGCGAACGTCCCCGGGCCCGCAGGGCGCCCTGGCGTGGAGGGGAAATGCCTATAGGCGACTCCGCGACTGTGTCGCCGCCGGGCACAGGCGAAGCCCCGGGTGTCGGCGATCTCCTTGACTACCCCGGGGGGCGTTGCTACGGTACGGCCCGTTAGCACTCCCCCTGGAAGAGTGCTAAGGCAGGAGCGCCATGACCGAAGAGGTGCTGAAGGAACGCGACGCCCGGATCCTGGGAGCGGTGGTCGAGGAGTTCGTGCAGAGCGCCGAGCCGGTGGGATCCCGGAACCTGGTGAAGAAGTACCGGCTCGACATCTCCCCGGCCACGGTTCGTAACGTGATGGCCGATCTCGAGGAGATGGGATACCTGTGCCAACCCCACACCTCGGCCGGCCGCCAGCCAACGGACCGGGGATACCGATATTACGTTGATCATCTCCTCCGGGGCGGGAGCCTCCCCCCCACGGTGCGCCGGAAGCTGAGGGAGGGCATCCGCCCGGCCGAGGACGAGGCCCTGGAGTCGCTGCTGGAGGCGACGTCCCGGGTTCTCTCCCGGGTGGCCCACCAGGTGGGACTGGTGGTGGCCCCTCGGCTCGAGGTCCGGGTGTTCCGCCACGTGGACTTCGTGCTTCTCCGGCCCGGCCGGGTGCTGGTGATCCTGGTGACCCGCTCCGGCGTCGTGCACCACCGGGTCGTGGAGGCGCCCGAGGTGACCAGCCAGGCCGAGCTGGAACCCATGGCCAACTACCTGAACAGTCTCCTGGAGGGCGTGCCCCTCGTCGCGGTGCGGGAGCGCATCCTGGCCGAGATGGAGAACGAACGGGTCCAGTACGACCGCATGCTCCGGCGGGCCCTCGAGATCGGGTCGAAGGCCGTGACCCCCCAGGGCGACGGCGATGATGTGTACGTGGGGGAACCCCTGCACCTGCTGGACCAGCCCGAGTTCCGCGACGTGGCGAAGATGCGGCAGATCTTTGAGGCGTTCCAGCGCAAGGGGATCCTGCTTCGCATCCTCGATCGGGCCCTGGAGGCGCCGGGGGTTCAGGTATCCATCGGGGCGGAGAACCCGGTGGCCGACCTGCAGGAGTGCTCGGTGGTCGCCACCTCGTATGGCGACGAGGAACATCCGCTCGGCGCGGTCGGGGTGATCGGGCCGAAGCGCATGCCGTACGGGGAGGTGATCGCGCTGGTGGAGTACGCCGCCCGGCTCCTGGGCCAGGCGCTGGCCCGCCTGTGATCCCGCTCGCGGGCCGCCCGGGGCCCGGGGCGGCGTGTTTGCAAGAACCGTAACGTTCCGTCCTCGGTCCCGCGGTCGGCCGGTCCGGCAGAAACCGAGGAACCACCGCAACCCGGACCAGCGGACCGGAGACCGCAAGACCGCCGACCGAAGTTACAAGGAGATGCGAACCATGGCGGAAGAACGCGAAGAGGAACGGCAGGAACAGGCCGCCTCTGCGGAGGAAACGGAGAACCCGGCGGCCACCGAGCCGGAGACCGGCGAGGCGGCGGCCGAAGAGGACCGTCTCTCCCGGGTGACCGCCGAGTTGGAGGAGACGAGGAAGAAACTCCTCTACCTGGCGGCCGAGTTCGAGAACTACAAGAAGCGTACCGAGCGCCGGCTGCAGGAGGCTGCCGAGTTCGGCTGCGAGGCCGTGCTCAGGGACCTCTTGCCCGTTCTGGACAACCTGGAGCGGGCGGTTGAGCACGCGAAGCAGGCCGGGGCCGAAGGGTACGAGGGGCTCCTCGAAGGCCTCGGGCACGTCATCCAGCAGTTCCACGACGTGCTGGGGCGCCACGGGGTGGAACCGGTGCCCGGCGAGGGGGAACCCTTCGATCCCTACGTGCACGAGGCCATGGCCCAGGTAGAGGGCGAGGAGCACGGCAAGGTCCACCAGGTGTACGAGAAGGGATATCGCCTCAAGGGCCGGCTGCTTAGGCCCGCAAAAGTGGTGGTGACCAAGGTTGCCGCCGGGGAGGGCGATGGTTAAGGTACCGGCGCCCCGGCCGACGGGGCCGCGGGAAACCACGCAGAACCAAAATTCTAGTTAGGAGGCGAGACCCATGGGCAAGATCATCGGAATCGACCTGGGGACCACGAACAGCGTGGTCGCCGTGGTGCTAAACGGCGAGCCCACCGTGATCCCCAACGCCGAAGGCAGCCGGACCACGCCGAGCATGGTGGCGATCACGGAGGACGGCCAGCGCCTGGTGGGCCAGGCGGCCAAGCGCCAGGCCGTCACCAACCCGGCCAACACGATCTTCGCGATCAAGCGGCTGATCGGCCGGAAGTACACCGACCCCGAGGTGGAGAAAGACAAAAAGATGGTCCCCTACAAGATCGTGGAGGGGCCGAACGGGGACGCCTGGGTGGAGGTGCGGGGCAAGAAGTACAGTCCGGCCGAGATCTCGGCGTGGATCCTCCAGAAGATGAAGCAGACCGCCGAGGACTACCTGGGCGAGCCGGTCACCGAGGCCGTGATCACGGTGCCGGCCTACTTCAACGACAGCCAGCGCCAGGCCACCAAGGACGCCGGCCGGATCGCCGGGCTCGAGGTGAAGCGGATCATCAACGAGCCCACGGCCGCGGCCCTGGCGTATGGGCTGGACAAGGAGGGCGAAAAGAAGATCGCGGTGTTTGACCTGGGCGGCGGCACCTTCGACATCTCGATCCTCGAGATCGGGGAGGGGGTGTTCGAGGTGAAGGCCACCAACGGCGACACCTTCCTCGGCGGCGAGGACTTCGACAAGCGGATCATCGACTACCTGGCCGACGAGTTCAAGAAGGAGCAGGGCATCGACCTCCGGGGCGACCCCATGGCCCTCCAGCGGCTCAAGGAGGCCGCCGAGAAGGCCAAGATGGAGCTGTCGTCCATGACCGAGACCACGGTCAACCTGCCCTTCATCACGGCCGACCAGACCGGGCCCAAGCACCTGAACATCCGGCTGACCCGGGCCAAGGTGGAGCAGCTGTGCGCCGACCTCCTGGACAAGCTGGAGCCGCCGTGCCGCCAGGCCCTGAAGGATGCGGGGCTCTCCCCGTCCCAGATCGACGACGTCATCCTGGTGGGCGGCATGACCCGGATGCCGGCGGTACAGGAGCGGGTCGAGAAGATCTTCGGCAAGAAGCCCCACAAGGGCGTGAACCCCGACGAGGTGGTGGCGATCGGGGCCGCCATCCAGGCCGCGGTGCTGGCTGGCGAGATGAAGGACGTGCTCCTTCTGGACGTCACGCCGCTGAGCCTCGGTATCGAGACCCTGGGTGGGGTGTTCACGAAGATCATCGAGCGCAACACCACGATCCCGTGCCGGAAGAGCCAGATTTTCTCCACGGCCGAGGACAACCAGACCGCGGTGTCGATCCACGTGCTCCAGGGCGAGCGGGAGATGGCCCGCGACAACAAGACCATCGGCCGGTTCGAGCTGGTGGGCATCCCGCCGGCGCCCCGGGGCGTGCCCCAGATCGAGGTGACCTTCGACATCGACGCCAACGGCATCCTCCACGTGTCGGCGAAGGACCTGGCCACGGGCAAGGAACAGTCGATCGAGATCAAGGCCTCGTCCGGCCTGTCCGAGGAGGAGATCCAGCGCATGGTCCGCGACGCCGAGGCCCACGCCGAGGAAGACCGCCGCATGCGCGAGCTCGCCGAGGAGCGGAACCGCCTGGACGGGCTGGTGTACTCCACCGAGAAGAGCCTCAAGGAGTTGGGCGACCAGCTTGACGCGGCCCAGCGCTCCGAGGTGGAGTCGGCCCTCAGCGAGGCCAAGGAGGCCCTCAAGGCCGAGGACATCGGCCGGATCAAGAGCGCCTTCGAGCGTCTGACCCAGGCCTCCCACAAGCTGGCCGAAGAGATGTACAAGCGCACCGCGGCCTCCCAGGGGGGCCAGGAGGCCGGGGCCCAGGCCGGCGGATCCGCCGGCTCGGGCGGCGACGAGGGGGTCGTGGACGCCGACTTCGAAGAGGTGAAGTAGGCCCGCCCCCGAGGGGCGAGATCGCGAGCAGGGGACCCCGCGGGGGTCCCCTGTTTCGTTTCGGAGCCCCGGCGGATACAATGGGCGGCCCGGAGGCCCCTTTCGCCGCCGGGGGATGCGAAGGCCGACCCACCGCGTTGCCGCCCCCGGCGGGGCGGAGGTCGGAATCGGTAGCCGTCTAGCTTTCCAACCGCCATCCGGCACACGAGCGACGTGGCACGAGTGAACTATTACGAGATCCTGGGCATCCACCGAAACGCCACCGCGACCGAGATCAAGCAGGCGTTTCGGAAGCTCGCCCTCCGGTTCCATCCCGACCGAAACCCGGAGGACCCGGAGGCCGAGGCCCGGTTCAAGGAGATCGCCGAGGCCTACGAGGTGCTCTCCGACCCGGCGCGCCGGGCCGAGTACGACCGGGGCGGCCGGCCCCAGGCCAGGGCCCGGGCCGCCGACGTGGACCTACGGGCCCAGGTGGACGAGCTGTTCCGGGAGATCTTCGGCGACATCTTCGGGGGCCGTTCCCCCAGGGGCCCGCGGCCCCAGCGGGGGGCCGACCTGCGTTACCGGATCCAGGTGGACCTGGCCGAGGCCGTCGAGGGCGGGATCCGGGATCTGGAGATCCCGGCCCGGACGTTGTGCCGCTCGTGCGGCGGCACCGGGGCCCGGCCCGGAACGCCCCGGGTGGCCTGCCCCGAGTGCCGGGGCCATGGCACGGTGCGGTTCCAGCAGGGGTTTTTCCACGTGGAAAAGGAGTGCCCGGTGTGCGCGGGCGACGGCCGGGTGCCGGAGTCCCCCTGCCCTGCCTGCGGCGGTCGGGGCGCCCAGGAGGTGGTGCGCCGGCTCCAGGTGCGGATTCCGCCGGGCGTGCAGACCGGCGATCGGCTGCGGGTCGCCGGCGAAGGCGAGGCGGGGCAGCACGGCGGGCCGCCCGGGGACCTCTACGTGGTGGTGGAGGTCCGGGACCACCCGCTGTTCCAACGGGAGGGGAGCGATCTCGTGTGCGAGGTGCCCATCTCGTTCGCCCAGGCCGCCCTGGGGGCCGTGCTCGAGGTTCCCACCCTCTCCGGGGGCACGGTGAAGGTGAAGGTTCCCCCGGGTACCCAGCCGGGGGCCGAGTTTTCGGTGCCCGGCCAGGGCATCCCCCGGAAAGGAGGCGGCCGGGGCGCCCTGCGGGTGCGGGTGCGCCTGGAGGTGCCGGAGAAGGTGGAGGGGCGGGCGCGGGAGCTCCTGAAGGAGTGGGCCCGGCTGGAGGCCGAGGATCCGGGGGCCCCCTACGCCCGGTTCCGGAGCCGGTTTCTGAACGGGGGCGGGGTGTGAGGGGGGTGCGGCTCGGGCTGGTCCTGGCGGCCGCCGCGTGGTTCGGGGGGTGTGCGTCGCCGGCCGTGCGGCCCGAGCCCCCCGTGCCTCCCGTCGAGGCGCACCGGAAGGTGTTTGCGGCGCCGCCGGCGCCCAAACCCCTGCCTCCGCGGCCCGCCCCCGCCCCGGCGCCGGAGGAGCCGCCCCGGGCCCCCGTCCAACCGGAGCAGGCCGAGGCCGCGCCACCCCCGCCGGAAACGACCGCCGACCCCCTGGCCCTGGCCCGGGAGTTCGTGGAGCGGGGCGAGTTCGCGCAGGCCCGCGCGATCCTGGCCGGGGCCGAGTCCACCCCCGAGGCGCGGCGCCTCCTGGGCGACGTGCTCGTGGCCCTGGGCCGGTACCCCGAGGCCGTGGCCGCCTACGCCGAGGCGATCCCCGAAGACGACGACATCGCGGCGGAACCGATCCGACAGGCGATTCGGGGGGTACTGGACGCCATGGGCCCCGAGGACCTGAAACGGGTCGCCGCGTGGTGCCTCTTCTGCCCCGAGGGGGGGTACGCCCGGCTCCGGCTGGCCCGTCTGGCCCTCGAGCGGGGCGCGGAGGACGAGGCCCTGGCCCTTTTGGGGGAGATCGAGGCCGATTTTGCCGGCGATCTCCTGGGCCGTTCGGCCGGGGCCCTGCGGAGGAACATCGAGGCCCGGCGGGCCGTCCGGCCAGGCACCATCGGGCTTTTGGTCCCCCTCTCCGGGCCCCTCCGGTCCTTCGGCCAACGGGCGGTCCGGGGGGCCGTGCTGGGGGCGGGGCTCTTCGGCGACGAGGATCCCGGGAACCGGATCGTGCTCAAGGACTCCCGCGCCGATCCGAACGAGGCCCGCATCCAGGTGGAGGCCCTGGCGGCCGAGGGTGCGGTGGCCGCGGTGGGGCCCCTCAAAGGTGATGCCGCCGCGGCCGCGGCCGCGGCGGCCCGGGGACTCGGGTTGCCCCTCGTGACCCTGACGCCCGCCGAGGGGGTGGCGGGGGATGGGGTCTTCCGGATGTACCTCCCCGAGGCCGAGGAGGTCCGGGCGCTCGTGCGCTATGCGGTGGCAGGGTTGGGGCTCCGGACGTTCGCGATCCTCTATCCCGACACCCCCACCGGCCGCCTTTACCGGGACCGGTTCTGGGACGCCGTGGTGGCCGAGGGCGGGGAGATCACAGGGGTGGAAGCGTTTGCCGAGGATCTGGCTTCGGCGGGCGCCGCCGTGGAGAAGCTCACGGGCGTCTACGGGCTGACGCCCGAGGAGATCCGGGCCCGGTTCCTCGAGGAGGAACGGCTCCGGCTGGAACGGGAGCGGGCCCTGTGGGAGGCCCTGGGGGTGACCCCGGCCGAGGCGGCCCTCGAGCCCCAGGTGGACGAGGAGCGCCTCGCGGAGTACAAACCGAAGCCCATCGTGGACTTCGACGCCGTGTTCCTGCCGGCCCCCAGCCTCACCGCCGCCCAAGTCGCCCCCCTGCTGGCATTCCACGACGTGGAGAGCGTTCGGCTCCTGGGCATCCGCTCCTGGATCTATCCCAAGTTCCTGGAGGTGGGGAAGGACGCGGTGGAGGGGGCCGTATTCGCGGCCGCGTTCCACCCGTCGCGCCCGGAGAGCGCCGCGTTTTCCTCCGCGTTCGAAACGGCCTACGGCGAGCCTCCCGACGATCTGGCCGCCTACGCCCACGACGCGGTGAAAGCCGTGGTCTCCGCCGGCCCGGAGGCCACCCGGCCCGACGTCCGGGCCCTGCTAGCGAGCCTGCGTGACCTGCCCGGGGCGCTGGGCCCCGTGTCGGCAAGCCCCGGGGGCGACCTCCATGCCGCCCCGGTGCTCCTTGCCGTGCGAAGGGGCCGCTTCGAACCGATCGGTGACCTGCCTCCCCCACCCACCCCGAGGGTTCCATGACCGACACGCCCGTGTTCCACCGCTTGCCCAATGGCTTCGAACTCCTCGTGCTCCCCAACCGGGCCGCGCCCGTCGTGGCCATGGACCTGTGGATCCGGGCCGGGAGCGCCAGCGAGCTTCCGGGCCAGGAGGGACTCGCCCACGTGGTGGAGCACATGCTGTTCAAGGGCACCGAGGGTCGGGGGCCGGGACAGATCGCGGCCGAGGTGGAGGGGCTCGGCGGAGAGATCAACGCGTTCACGAGCTTCGACCACACGGTCTACACCCTGACCCTGGCCAGCCGGTTCGCCGAGCAAGGCCTCGACATCCTAGCCGATGCCGTGTTCCGGTCGCGGTTTGACCCCGCCGAGCTCGAGCGGGAGAAGCTCGTGGTCCTGGAGGAGATCAAGCGGGGTCGCGATCACCCCCAACTGCGGCTCTCTCGGCTTTTGTTCGAACAGGCCTACCGGGTCCACCCCTACGGCCGGCCGGTGATCGGGTTCGAGGACACGGTCAGGGCGTTTCGGTCCGAGGACTGCCGGGCCTTCGTGAAACGCTGGTACCGGCCCGGCAACATGGTGCTCGTGGTGGCGGGCGACGTGGATCCGGCCGAGGTCGCCCGGCTCGCCGAGCGGTGGTTCGACGGAGGGCCCCGCGGCCGCCCCCGGCCGATCCCCCGCCCCCGGGAGCCCCGGCCCGAGGGGCCGCGGGTGTCGCTCGAGGACCGGGACGTGACCGAGGCGTACCTGAGCCTGGCCTTCCCCGGACCCTCGGCCCGGAGCCCCGACGTGGCCGCCGTGGACCTTCTGGCCGCGCTTCTGGGCCAGGGGGAGGCGTCGCGGCTCCATCACCGGGTGAAGCTGGAGCGAAACCTGGTGCGGGGGGTGGCCGCGGGGGCGTACACCCCCCGCGATCCGGGCCTCGTGTACGCCTCGGCCGTGGCCGATCCCGAGCGGGCGGACGAGGCGCTGGAGGCCGTGCTCCACGAGGTGTTCCGGCTTCGGCACGAGCCCGTGGGGAACCGGGAGCTCGAGCGGGCGCGGCTCATGCTGGAGGCCGAGTTCGTGTACCAGAGGGAGACGGTGCAGGGGCAGGCCGAGAAGGCGGGGTTTTTCCACCTCGTCCTCGGGAGCGCGGAGGCGGAGGAGCAATACCTGGAGGCCCTGCGGGGGGTCGGCCCGGCCGAGGTGATGGCGGCGGCAAAGCGCTACCTGCGACCGGAGCGGGCCGTGGTCGTGGGACTCCGGCCCAAGGGGGCCGGGCTCGAACCCGCCGGGGTGGCCCGGAGGGTGGAGGCCGCCGCGGAGGAGGCGCGGCGGGTCCACCGCAGGAGCGCGGCCGTGCGGCGGGAGTGGGTGTGGCACCGGCTCGCCAACGGGGCCCGCCTGATCGTGAAGACGAACCCCCACGTGCCCCTGGTGGCCGTGCGGGTGGGCTGCCTCGGAGGCTTGCGCCGGGAGCCGGCCGAGAAGGCCGGGCTCTACCACCTCCTGGCCCGGGCCTGGACCCGGGGTACGGCCACCCGGAACGTCTACGAGATCGCCCACGCCATGGACGCCCTGGGGGGTGAGGTGGAGGGGTTCTCGGGCCGCAACTCCTTCGGGCTCCGGGCCGAGTTTCTGGCCCGGTACGCCGAGGACGGGTTCGAGCTCCTGGCCGAGATCCTGAGCCACCCGACCTTCCCGGAGGGCGAGGTGGAGAAGGTGCGACAGGACACCCTGGCCGGCATCCGGGCGCGGCGCGACAACCCCTCGGGGTTCGCGTTTCGCCGGTTCGAGGCGGCCCTGTACGGGAATCACCCGTTCGGCCGGGACGTGCTTGGAACCGAAGAGGCCGTGCGGGCGCTCACGGCCGGCGATCTCCGGGCCTTCTACCGCAAGGGCCTTCGGCCCGACGAACTGGCCGTGGCCGTGGTGGGCGACGTGAGCCCGGACCGGGTGATCGAGTTCTGGGAGCGGGCCCTGGAGGACGTGAGGCCCGCCGAAGCGGCCCCGCCCGACCCCCCGAGCCCACGGCCGCCCGCCCGGGCGGTTCACCGAGAGGCGGCCCCGTTCGAGCAGAGCCACGTGGTGGTGGGGTTCCTGGGTGCCCGGATCACCGACCCCGACCGGCATGCGCTTCGGGTGATCGACGCCCTCCTGAACGGCCAGGGCGGCCGCCTGTTCCGCCGGCTTCGCGACGAGCGAGGGCTCGCCTACGCGGTGACCAGCGTGTGCGTCGAGGGGCTTGACCCGGGGTATCTGGCCGGCTACATCGCCACCGCGCCCGACCGGGCCGAGGAGGCCAGGAAGGGGATCTTGGCCGAGATGGTCCGGCTGGCCGAAGAACCCCCCGATCGGGACGAGCTCGAGCGGGCCCGGCGAAAGCTCGTGGGGGGCTTCGAGATCGCGCTCCAGTCCAACCAGGTCCAGGCCGCCCAGATGGCCCTCGACGAGATCTACGGGCTCGGGTACCGGCACCTGGAGGCGTTTGCGGAGCGGATTTTTGCCGTGGACGCCGGGGCCGTGCAAGAGGCCGCCCGCCGGTACCTGCGGCCCGAGCGCTGCGTGAGCGTCGTCCTGGGGGCGGACGGCGCGGCCGGCTGATGCGGGAGCGCTCGGCCCGGGCCCTCTGGGTGGGCGGCGGTGCGGTCGCCCTGGGGCTCGGGGTCGTGGGGGTGTTCGTGCCGGTTCTCCCCACGGTGCCCTTCGTGCTCCTCGCGGCCGCCTGTTTCGCCCGGGGGTCGGAGCGGGCGCACCGCTGGCTCCGGGAGCACCGCCATTTCGGCCCCCTCGTCCGTGCGTACGGGTCGGGCCGGGTACCCCGAAGGGCCCGGAATCGGGCCCTCGGGCTCCTTTGGATCACGATCGGGCTGACGGCGGGCCTGGCGGTGCGGGCGGTTTGGCTTCGGGTTCTCCTCGTGGCCGTGGCGGCCGCCGTGTCCGCGTACCTCCTTTGCCTCCCCACGGACGACGACTGATCCGGGGGCCGGGCTCCGTTCGTCTGCAAAGGGGTCTCCATGTCCGCGACCGTTCCCGCCGAGATCCTGATCCGCTCCATCCACACCGTGCTCGTGGTGTTCGACCCCGAGGCCCGGGTGACGCTGTGGAACCCGGCCGCCCGGACGGCGTTGGGCCTGGCGGAGGACGCCACCGGGGCGGAGGTGGAAGACCGGCTCGGGGCCGAGGTCCTGGCGGCCGTTCGCACGGCCATGGGCCGGAGACGGGCCGCGCGGCTCGACGAGGTGACCCTGGAGATCGGCGGAGAACCGCGGATCTTCGGGGTCACGGTCTCCCCCCTTGAGGAGGGGGAGCGGCTCCTGGGCGCGGTGCTCACCGGCCGGGACATCACGGAGCGGGTCCGGCTCTCGAGCACCCTGGAGGACCTGACCCGCCAGGCGGAGCGGGCCGCGGCCCTGCGGCGGCTCGTCCACGAGCTGCGTACCCCCCTGAACGCGATTCTCGCGACGGCCCAGTACCTGGGGCTCATCACCGACCCGGAGGCGCCCGCCCGCCGGTATGCCGATCGGATCGCCGAGGAGACCGAGCGCCTGGCGCGGCTTCTGGACGGGGTCTCCGAACTCCAGGGCGCCGGGGATCTCGCCCTGCGCACGGCCGACCCCGGCCCCCCGGTGCGCCGGGCCGTCGAGCTCCTGACGCCGGTCGCCGAGGACGCGTGCGTGCGCCTGGAGGCCCAGGTGCCCGTCGCCCTGCCGGCGATTCCCCACGACCCCGACCGGCTGGAACAGGTGGTGGTGAACCTCCTCCAGAACGCGGTGGAGGCGGCCGGTGCCGGGGGGGAGGTGCGGGTACGGGTGTGGACCGAGGCGGACGGGGTCGTGCTCGAGGTGGCCGACACCGGCCCCGGGGTGCCCGAGGAGATCGCGCCGCGGCTGTTCGAGCCGTTCGTGTCGGGGAAACCTGGCCGGGGAAGGGGCCTCGGCCTGGCGGTGTGCCGTGAGATCGTGGAGGCCCACGGGGGCCAGGTGTCGTGGGAGTCGGAGCCGGGTCGCGGGACCCGGTTTCGGGTGCGGCTGCCGGCGCCATGACCCAGGCGGGGGCGGAGGCGCTTCGTCGCCTGGAGGATCTGCTGGCCGGCCGGGTGCGGGTGCCGGCCGACGCGTTGGGGCGGGTGCTCCCGGCCCTCGTGCAGCGGGCGGGCCCCCAGGGCCAGCAGGTCCTGGGGCTTCATCTGGTGCGGGAGCCCGACCCGCGCCGCGCGGCCCTGCTGATCGAGGCCCTTCCTCCCACGTCGGCCGAACCCCTGATCCCCTACCTGGTGGAGGGGGTCCTGAAACAGCCCGCCCTGCCCCGGGGGTTGGCCACGGTGCGGACCCTGGGGGACCTCGGGAGCCCCGCCGCCCACGCCGCCCTGGCCGAGGTCGAGGCCCGCACCAGCCATCCGGCGCTACGGTCCGCCGCAGCGGCCCGGCGGGCCGAGATCGAGGCCCGCAGCCCGGCCCGCTACCGGTGGATTCCCCTTCTGATCCAAGGCGGCGAACCCGGGCCGGACGTGCTCGATGGTCTCGTGGGCGCGCCGGATCCGGACCTGGAGCCCCTGCTCCTGGATGTCCTGCCGGCCCTGGGGGAGGCAGGGCTCTCGGTCGCCCTCCGGGTGCTGGGCCGGCGTGGCGGAGAGGCGGCGTACGGGGCCCTGCGCGCCGGCCTCGACCTCGACCGGCCCGACCTCCGGGTGCTGGAGGCCCTGGCGGAGATCGCGGCGCGGCACCCTTCTCTGGCCGAACCCGACCGGGACCGCTGGGTGGGCGGGGTGTTGCGCTGGGCGGAGGACCCGGACATCGGGCCGCCCTTGGCCCGTCTCGCGTGCCGCGGCGTGGAGGGGGTGCCCCTGGAGGCGGTGCGGGCCCTGCTGGCCTCGCCGGTGGAACCGGTGCGCCGGGAGGCCCTGGAGCTGCTCTCGCGAAGTCCCCTGCCCGAAGCGGAGCCCCTGATCCAGGAGGTCCTGTCCCGGGCCGGGGAGGCCGAGGCCGCGGCCTGCTTGGTGGCGCTGGCCGCCATCGACGGCGGGCAGACCCTGGGGGAGTGGGCAGTCTCCAACCGCCCCGAGCAGCGGGCCGCCGCGGCCCGGGCCGCGCCGAGGGCCGGCCGGGAGGATCTGTGGGCCGACCTCCTTTCGGATCCCGATCCCCGGGTGGCGCTGGTCGCGGTGTCCCAGGTGGCCGAGGCGTTCCCGGCCGATCTGGAACCCCTGGAACGGGCGTGCCGGGAGTCGGCGATCCCGCTCGTGGTGGAGCGGGCCGCCTCGGCGGTGGGGGAAAGGGGCGACGCGGGATCCGCCCCGGAACTGGCCTCCTGCCTCCTGGCGGAACCCTGGCGGGCCGCGTCGGCGGCCAAGGCGCTCCTGCGGCTTCGCCAGCGGGCGGTGGTGAACTGGGACCTCCTGGGGCCTGAGGCCCAGGGCCGGATGCGGGAGGCCGCCCGGGCCGCTCCCCTGGAGGGTCCGCTCCTGCAGGTCTGGGCCGGGTGGATCGAGGATCTGCCGGCCGACGTCCTGGAGACGCTCCAGCACCGGCTTCGGGAGGGGCTTCGGGACCGGGCAGGCCGGAAACCCTCGCTGGCGGAGGCGATCTATCTCGCCGTTGCCGGCCGGCTGTCGGCGCTGCGCACGGCCGAGAGATGCGCCGAGGAGGCCCAGGCGCTGATGAAGCGTCTGGGAGAGGGCCCGGTCCGGCCGGACTTGGTGGGGGCCCTGGCCCGGTGCTGGACGCGGCCCGATGTGGAGTTCCCGCCGGAACTCTCCCAACGCGTCGAGGTGTGCCTGGCGGCGGTCGCCGCGGATACCGGGGGGCACGTGGGCGCCCGGGTGGAGGCGGTGCGGGCCCTGGGGCTTCGGGGTTCCGCCGCGTGCATTCCCACCCTGGTTCCCCTGTGCCGCGGCTCCGCTCCGGCGCTGGCCGACGCGGCCCGCAAGGCCCTGGGGGAGGTGTCGCGGCGCCACCCCGGGGCGGAAACGGTTTCCTCGGGGACCGAAACGGGGGGGCCGTGCGTGCTGGTGGTGGAGGACGAGACGGCGGTTCGGGACGTGTACTGCCGGTATCTCCTCGAAAAGGGGTTTTCGCCCCTGCCGGCCGCCGACGGGCTCCAGGCCGTGTCGCTCCTGGAGCGCGTGCCCGTGGATCTGGTGCTCCTCGACCTCCAGTTGCCCCGCCTCGACGGGTTCGGGGTGCTGGAGGCCCTGGCCCGGAGACGGCGCCGACCCCCGGTTCTCGTGGTGACCGCCCACGGCGACCGGGCCACCGTGCTCCGGGTGGCCCGGTTCGGGGTGGAGGCGGTGTTGGTGAAACCGGTGAGCCTCGAGGCCTTGGTGGAGCGGATCGGAAGGATTCTGGCCCGGTAGCTGGCGGTTTTTCCCGAGGCGGGTAGGCTGGCGGGGGGAGCCCCACCGCCGGAGGACCGCCGAACGAAAAGGAGGCCCCATGCGTTCCCAACCCGCGCGCCCGCTCCACTGGATCGGGGACCCGGACCCGCACGGCCGGGCCCTCGTGCTGCTCCACGGCGCCGGGGGGCACCACGGGCTGTGGCTCCCGGTGTGGCGGGAGCTGCGCGCCCGGGGCGTTCCCGCCCTGGCCGTGGACCTGCCCGGACACGGCGGCTCCGCGCCGCCGCCGGAGTGGACCGTGGAGGGACTGGCGGACGCCGTGGCCCGGGGGCTGCGGGAGGGGGGGCTCGCGGCCTGGGTGGTGGCCGGGCATTCCCTGGGCGGGGCCGTGGCCCTGACGCTCGGGGCGTCGGGGGATCCGGCCGTGCTGGGGCTGGGCGCGGTGGCCACCGGGGCCCGGCTCGGGGTCAACCCGGCGATTCTCGAGGGCATCCGCACGGCCTTCGAGGTGACGGTGGATCGGATCGCCCGGTGGTGCTACCCCAAGGGCACGCCCGAGGGGGTGTGGAAGGAGGCGGCCGCCACCCTGGCCGCCGCAGGCCCCGGGGTGCTGTGGAACGATTTCGAGGCCTGCCGCCGCTACGGGCTCTCGCCCGAGGCGCTGGGCCGGATCGCCGTGCCGACGGCCGTGGTGTGCGGGGACCGGGACGTCATGACCCCGCCGGAGCTCTCCCGGGAGCTCGCCGAAGCGATTCCCCGCGCGGGCCTCCGCCTGGTTCCCGGGGCCGGGCACATGGTGATCCTGGAGGCGCCCGGGGCCGTGGCCGAGGCCCTGGCCGAGCTTTGGAAGAGGGCGGTCGGATGATCTTCTTCCCCCTGGCCCTGGTCTTCGCCCTCGCTCTCTTCTTCCTGGGGCTTTTCGTTTTGGCCCTGGTGCAGGTGGGGCTCATCGGCGCGGCCTTCGCGAAGCTGGGCCTCCCGCCCCAGGCCGTTCCCCTGGTGCTCCTGGGAAGCCTCCTGGGAAGCGGCATCAACATCCCGGTACGCCGGATCCAGGGGCCTCCCCAGCCGGCGGAGCTGGAT
>NZ_BAAHXI010000058.1:0-25784 GCF_054656955.1 Deferrisoma palaeochoriense | reverse complement strand
ACACACTGCAGTACGGGGGCCGCCCGCCGCAGACATAGTAGAGGAGGGCCGCGGCGCCCGGGTCCGCGCACACGACGCGCTCGGCCCGGCGCCCCGGCGCGCGGGCCTGAAACGGGGGCCGGAGGAGCGGGGGCGGGGACCACCCCCCCCCCGCCCCCCCCCCCCCCCCCCCCCCCCCCGCCCCGCCGCGGGGGGCTTACTCGCCCTGGGCCGGGGGGGTGAACACCCGCTGGCCGGCCTCCTGGTCCAGCATAAGGAGGCCCCGGCCGTCGCCCTCGACCCGGCGCACCTTGGCGAGCCAGGCCGAGAAGTTCGCCTCCTCCTCCACCTGTTCGGTCACGAACCACTGGAGGAAGATCCGGGTGGCGTGGTCGCTTTCGGCGATGGCCAGGTCGGTGAGCTTGTTGATCATCTGGGTCACGCTTCGCTCGTGGTTGAGCCCGTACTCGAACACCTCGGTCAGCGAGGCGTAGTCGTTCTTGGGCTCGGGGATCGCGGCCATCCGGGCCCGGCCCCCGGCCTCGCACAGGTAGCGGTAGATCTTGTCGCCGTGGGTCAGCTCCTCCATGGCCTGCACCCGGAAGAAGTTCCCGAACCCCGGCAGGTCCTCGGCCTCGCAGTAGGCCGCCATGGCCAGGTACAGGTAGGCCGAGAAGAACTCGTTTTTCATCTGCTCGTTCAGGGCGTCTTGCACGGCTTGGCTCAGCATGGGGTTTCCTCCTTTAAGGCAGTCTACGGTCGGCGGTCTACGGTCTGCCGTCCACGGTCTACGGCCGGCGGTCTACGGTCCGCGGTCGGCCATTCTTGTCGCCCAACGGCCAACGGCAGTCGGACTCCCCACCCTTCTCCGTGAACCCCGTGCCCTCCGTGGTTTCCATCTCCGGATCGCGGGTGCCCCGTCACCCGTCACCCGTCACCCGTCACCCGTCACCCGTCACCCGTCACCCGTCACCAACATCGAACGATGACCCGGCCGGGTGCGGTTGTCAAGCGCGGCCCGGGCGCACCCTGTAGCGCTGGGCCAGCTTGGCCTTCCAGTCGTCGGCCGCGGGTTCCCGCCGCTTGCCCTTCGGCCGCGCCGCCCCCGGGGCCGAGCGCATCGACAGGGAGATCCGGCCCCGGTCCCGGTCCACCCCGAGCACCCGCACCCGCACCTTCTGGCCCACCCGGACCACCTGGGCCGGGTCCTCCACGTACCGGTCGGCGAGCTCCGACACGTGGACGAGCCCGTCCTGGTGCACGCCCACGTCCACGAACGCCCCGAACCGGGTGACATTGGTGACGACCCCGGGCAGCTCCATGCCCTCCTTAAGATCGTCCAGGGTCTGGACCCGCTCGTCGAACCGCACCGGGTCGAAGGCCTCCCGGGGGTCCCGGCCGGGCTTCCGGAGCTCGTCGAGGATGTCGCGCACCGTGGGGAGGCCCACGTCGCCGGCCACGTAGGCCTCGGCCCGGATCCGGTCCACGAGCCGGTCGTTTCCGATCAGGTCGCCCACCGGCACCCCGAGGTCGGCGGCCATCCGCTCCACCAGGCCGTAGCGCTCGGGGTGCACGGCCGAGGCGTCCAGCGGGTTCTCGCCCCCGGTGATCCGCAGGAACCCGGCGGCCTGCTCGAAGGCCTTGGGGCCGAGCCGGGGCACCGCCAGGAGATCTTCCCGACGGCGGAACGGCCCCTTCTCGCGGCGGTGGGCCACGATGTTGCGGGCCAGGGTCTCCCCCACCCCGGCCACGTACCGGAGGAGCGAGGGGCTCGCGGTGTTCACGTCCACCCCCACCCGGTTCACGCACCACTCCACCACCCGGTCGAGGGCCTTCTTGAGCCGGGTCTGGTTCACGTCGTGCTGGTACTGGCCCACCCCGATCGATTTGGGGTCGATCTTCACGAGCTCGGCCAGGGGGTCCTGGAACCGCCGGCCGATGCTCACGGCCCCCCGCACCGACACGTCGAGGTCCGGGAACTCCTCCCGGGCCACGGCCGAGGCCGAGTACACGCTGGCCCCGGCCTCCGACACCATCAGCACCCGGCAGCTCCACTCCGGGTGGTCCTGGAGGAGCGCCCGCACGAACGCCTCGGTCTCCCGGCCCGCCGTGCCGTTGCCCACCACCACGAACTCGGGCCGGTGCCGGGCGATGAGCCCCCCCAGGACCTCCCGGGCCTCCTCCACCCGCTCCTGGGGCGGATGGGGGAAGAGCGCCTTCCATTCCAGAAGGTCGCCCTGCTCGTCCAGGGCCACGGCCTTGCAGCCCGTGCGAAACCCCGGGTCGATGGCCACCACCCGCCGCCGGCCGGCCGGGCTCTCCAGCAGAAGATGCCTAAGATTCTCGCTGAACACCGCGATGGCGGCCTCGTCGGCCCGGGTCTTGAGCTCCACCCGCACGTCCACCTCGATGGAGGGGGCGAGCATCCGCCGGTACGCGTCGGCGATGGCCTGGCGCACGAACTCGCGCCAGACGGAGGGCTCGGGCTTCAGGAACCGGCGCTCCAGGGCGGCCAGGATCTCGGCCTCGGGCGCCTCCACCCAGACCCGGAGCACCCCCTCCTCCTCGCCGCGGCGCACGGCAAGTACCCGGTGGGAGGGCACCCGGGTTACGGGCTCAGCGAAGTCGTAGTACGTCTCGAACTTGGTGCGCTCGCCCCGTTTCTCCGGAAGCACCTCGGCCCGCAACATCCCCTTCTCCCAGGTGAGCCGGCGCACCTCGGCCCGGGCCTCGGGGTCGTGGGCCACGGTCTCGGCCACGATGTAGCCGGCCTGGGCCAGGGCCTCCTCGGCCGTGGGCACCTCCCGCCCGGGGTCCACAAAGGCCGAGGCGATCCCGAGGGGGTCCCCCGCCGCGTCCTCCTGGGCCAGGGCCCGAAGGGCCAGGGGCTCGAGGCCCCGCTCCCGGGCCTGGTCGGCCTTGGTCCGGCGCCGGGGCTTGTAGGGAAGGTAGAGGTCCTCGAGCTCCTGCTTGGTGCTCGCGGCCCGGATGCGCTCCCGGAGCTCGTCGGTCAGCTTGCCCTGACCCTCGATCGTCTCGAGCACCGTGGCCTTGCGGGCCTCGAGTTCGGTCAGATAGGCGTACCGGTCCCAGACGGCGGCGATCGCCACCTCGTCGAGGCTGCCGGTCATCTCCTTTCGGTACCGGGCCACGAACGGGATCGTGGCCCCGCCCGCGAGGAGCTCGACCACTGCGCGCACGTGGCCCGGCCGGTGGCCCAGATCCCGGGCCACCTGGTGGATAAGCTGGTCTTGGATCAAGGGGGACTCCGTTGTGACGTTAGGACGTTAGGACGGTAGGACGTTAGGACGGTGGGACGGTGGGACGTTCCGTCCGCACGTTCGCACGTCCTAGCGTCCACGCGGATCCCGTCCGCACGTCCTCGCGTCCGCACGTCAGAGGCGTTCACCGAAACTGCGACAGGAAGTTTTCCATCGAGCGGTCGTAGGTGCGCTCCACCTCGGGCTTGAAGTAGCAGGCCACCATCTGGTTCTTCGACCGGTGGTAGGCGATGCACTGGCAGCACAGCCCGTGACGGGGGCATCCCTGGTAGGTGCAGGTGCACTGGGCCTCGTTCTTCTCCTTCTGGCACTCCATGGGGGACTCCTTTCTCACGTTGGGACGCGTGGACGTTGGGACGTCAGGACGTAAGACGATGCGACCTTAAGGGCGCCCCGTCCGCACGTCCTCGCGTCCGAACGTCCGCACGTCCTCGCGTCCGCGCGGTTTCGCCGCCCCGTATCCTAGGCATCCCGGGGTCCGGGGGCAAGCCGCCCCGGCGGGGGGTGTCGGCATTCGTGCCATCCCACACAACAAAAACGCGGTTTGTTGTCACAGGGGCACAAGGGCACATGCCGCGCTCCGCCGCGGCATTCAAACAGGCGAATAGCATTTTATAACACGCGAATCCTCCGATGTTGCAGAAGGTTTCAAGCCCGCGCACCCTTTTCCTGCCCACCGCGGGTTGACACCAAACACCCCGTTCGCCTATCGTCCGCGCCGTTCCTGCCCCCGGACCCAGGGAGGAAAGGCCGTGGACCAGAAGTGGGTGCTCGATCACGCCTACGTCGTCTTCTTCCTGGCGGTCGGCCTCGTCGTGGCGGCCCTGCCCTTCCTGGTGTCGGCGCTGCTCGCCCCCCGCGTGTTCTCCCGGAAAACCGACGACACCTACGAGTGCGGCATGGACCCCATCGGGCCGGCCTGGATCCGGTACGGGGTGGTCTACTACCTCTACGCGCTCATGTTCCTCGCCTTCGACGTGGACGTGCTCTACCTCTTCCCGGCCGCCCTCGCCTACCGCAGCATCCCGGGCCTGTGGGTGGCGTTCGAGGTGATCCTGTTCGTCGCCATCCTGGCCCTGGCCATCGTCTACGCCTGGCGCAAGGGAGTGTTCACGTGGCCCCGAAAAATCCAGACGCAGTGACCGAGGCCTGCCGGCTCTGCCCCTCGTTCGGCCCGGGCCCCGGGTACGAGTACGAGGCGCTGCCGGCCCGGCTCCGTAACCCCGCGATCGACACGGTGCTGAACTACTGCCGGGCCAACTCCATCTGGCCCATGACCTTCGGGCTCGCCTGCTGCGCCCTGGAGATGATGGCCGTGGGCATGGCCCGGCTCGACATCTCCCGGTTCGGGGCCGAGGTGTTCCGGCCGAGCCCCCGCCAGTGCGACCTGATGATCGTGGCCGGCACGGTGAACAAGAAGATGGCGCCGGCCGTGCTCACCCTCTACGAGCAGATGACCGCGCCCAAATGGGTGATCGCCATGGGAAACTGCGCCATCTCGGGCGGCCCCTTCGCGATCCCCGAGAACTACAACGTGGTGGAGGGGGTGGACCGGCTCATCCCGGTGGACGTCTACGTGCCCGGGTGCCCGCCCCGGCCCGAGGGGCTCCTGGAGGGGATCCTGAAGCTCCAGGAGAAGATCGCCGGCGTGCGCCACCCCCTGCCCCAGACCAAGGGACGGTTCCGGCCCAAGCGCAACCCCGAGGCCGGGAGGTGGAACCCCGATGCGGCCTGACGAGATCCAGAAGATCCTGGCCGACCTGGGCGCCGACGCGGCGCTCGCGGACCCCGCCTCCCGGGGGATCCACGTGGACGCATGGGTGCCGGCCGAGCGCCTCCGGGATGCGGCCCAGGCCCTCCGGGACCGGGAGTTCCTGATCGAGGACGTGATCGGCGTGGACGCCGCCCCCGAGATGATGGTGGTCTACCACTTCCACCGGCTCGAGGGCGGGTGCCGGGTGCGGCTGCGGGTCCGGACCGACCGGGAGAACCCCAAGGTGCCCACGATCCAGGACATCTTCCCCGGGGCCAACTGGCACGAGCGGGAGCAGCACGATTTCTACGGGGTGGAGTTCGAGGGCCACCCCGACCTCTCGCCCCTCGTTCTGCCCGAGGACGCCGGCGACCTCCGGCCCCTCCGAAAGGACGACAAGAAGCTCAAGAGCCTCGACGACCTCATCCCGGCCCCGGCGGCCGAGGGGGAGGCCCCATGATCCCGCGGCCCGACCCGACCCTGGAAACCCTGGTCCTCAACATGGGCCCCCAGCACCCCAGCACCCACGGGGTGCTCCGGGTGGTGCTGAAGCTCGACGGCGAGTACGTGCTCGAGGCCCATCCCGTGATCGGGTACGGCCACCGGATGCACGAAAAGATGGGCGAGGTCCGAAACGTCAACGGGTTCTACGCCAACGTGGGCCGCATGGACTACGCCGGGGCCCTCTCCTTCGGCCACGGCCACGTGCTCGCCGTGGAGCGGATGCTGGGGATCGAGGCGCCGCTCCGGGCCGAGTACATCCGGGTCATCACCACGGAGCTGAACCGGATCGCCAGCCATCTTTTGTGGTTCGGCGCGTTTCTGCTGGACCTGGGGGCCTTCACCCCCATCCTCTACGCCTTCGACGACCGCGAATTCATCCTCGACCTCCTGGAGCACGTGACCGGCGCCCGGCTCACCTTCAGCTACTTCCGGGTGGGCGGCGTGAACCGGGACATCGACGAGAAGTTCATCGAGGGCACCCGCGTCTTCATCCGCCGGATGCGAAGCCGGTTCGACGTGTACCACAAGCTCGTCACCGGCAACGTGATCTTCCGCAAGCGGGTCGAGGGGGTGGGCGTGATCTCCCCCGACATGATCCGCAAATACGGCGCCACCGGCCCGGTGGCCCGGGGCAGCGGCATCCCCTACGACATCCGCCGGGTCGAGCCCTACTCGGTGTACCCCGAGTTCGAGTTCGACATCCCCACGTTCCCCGAGGGCGACTGCATGGCCCGGTACCGGGTGCGGCTGGCGGAGATGGAGCAGTCGCTGCGGATCGTGGAGCAGGCCCTGGACAAGCTGCCCGACGGCCCGGTCATGGCCGAGAAGGTGCCCAAGAAGCTCAAGCTGGGGCCCGGCGAGGTGTACCAGACCGTGGAGGCCGCCCGGGGCGAGCTGGGCTACTACCTGGTGGGCGACGGCTCCGACGTGCCCTACCGGCTCAAGATCCGGTCGCCGTCGTACTCGAACCTGAGCCTTCTGAACGAGCTGGCCTCCGGCGTGCTCCTGGCCGACCTGGTGGCGATCATGGGAAGCCTGGACCTCGTGATCCCGGAGATTGACCGGTAGGGCGCGCTGCGCGCGCCGTTAGGACGGTTGGACGTTAGGACGCTAGGACGGTGGGACGTTCCGTCCGCACGTTCGCACGTCCTAGCGTCCACGCGGCTTCCGTTCGCACGTCCTAGCGTCCGCACGTCCCAACGACAAACGACCGGCGACCAACGACCAACGGAAACCCCCATGACCGACCTTTTTCCGCCCGATCTGATCCGGTTGCTCGTCTGCTTCGTGATCGTGGTGGCGTTTGCGTTCACCAACGCCGCCGTGCTCGTGCTCGTGGAGCGGAAGGTCTGCGGCCACATCCAGCGCCGGCCCGGCCCCTTCGAGGTAGGCCCCCACGGGCTCCTGCAGACCGCGGTGGACGGGGTGAAGCTCATGGGCAAGCAGATCCTGGTGCCCCGCAACGCCGACGCCGGGCTCTTTCGGGCCGCCCCGATCCTGAGCTTCGTGCCGCCCATCGCGGCGCTCATCGTGGTGCCCTTCGCCCGGGTGCTCCAGGTGCGCGACCTCGACATCGGGGTGCTGTTCATCCTGAGCCTCGCCGCCGTGAACGTGCTGGCGCTGCTCGTGGCCGGCTGGAGCTCGGCCAACAAGTACAGCCTGTTCGGCGCCATCCGGGCCGTGGCCCAGAACGTGGCCTACGAGATCCCGCTGCTGCTGAGCCTCCTCACGATCGTGCTTTGGGTGGGGAGCTTCCGCATGAGCGACATCGTGGCGGCCCAGGGCGGGTTCTGGTTCGCCTTCACCCCCATGGGGTTCGTGGCGTTCCTCATCTACTTCGTCTGCGGCATCGCCGAGACGAACCGGGCCCCCTTCGACCTGCCCGAGGCCGAGAGCGAGCTCACGGCCGGGTTCCACACCGAGTACGCCGGCATGGGGTTCGGGCTCTTCTTCCTCGGCGAGTACACCAACATGCTCCTGGTGGCGGCCATCGCCACCACGCTCTTCCTGGGAGGCTGGAACGGCCCGGCGTTCGTGACGACCGCGGGCACGGGGTTCTGGGCCACCGTGGTCCAGACCCTGTGGTTCCTCGTGAAGGTGTACGGGCTCATCCTGGTCATGATCTGGGTCCGGTGGACCTACCCCCGGGTGCGGTTCGACCAGCTCCTGAACTTCTGCTGGAAGGTGCTCATCCCGATCTCGATGGCCAACCTGGCCGTGACGGCCATCTGGCTCAAGCTCTAGAGGCGCACGCCCATGATCCGGTACTTCCGCGAGATCTTCGAGGGGCTGTGGTCGCTCCTGGTGGGGCTTAAGGTCACGGGCAAGTTCGCCCTGGCCCCCACGGTGACCACCCACTACCCCTTCGACACCCTGGAGGTCACCCCCAACTACCGGGGCCACATCGACCTGGTGGTGGACCCGAAGACCGGCAGGGACAAGTGCATCGTCTGCGGCATGTGCGAGCGGGCCTGCCCCTCGGGGTGCATCACCGTGGGCGGAGAGAAGCCCGAGGGCGCGAAGAAGAAGGTGCTCACCACCTACCGGCTCGACTTCACCAAGTGCTCCCTGTGCGGCAACTGCGTGGAGGCCTGCCCCACGGGCGCGATCGCGTTCTCCCAGGAGTACAACATCGCCGGCACGAGCCGCCACGACTTCCACTACGACCTGGTGGAGCGGTTCCGCGAGCGGGCCCGCGCCATGGGCGTGGAGCCCAAGATCGCGGACCTCACCCCCGTGGAACCGAAGCCGCCGGAAAGCGAGAAGGCTGGAAAGCCAGAAGGCTAGAAAGCGAGAAGGCTGGAAAGCTGGAAGGCCAGAAGCCGCCTAGCCGCCTGGCCGCCAAGCGATTCACGATTCACGATTCACGATTCACGATTCACGGAACCCGACATGACCTTCACCTTCGATCCGAGCCTGAGCCTGTACATCCATCTGGCCGACGCGGCCTTCGTGGGGTTCGTGTTCCTCGCGTTGGCCGGGGGGGTGGTGGCCGTGGGGGCCCGGCGGCTGATCCACGCCGTGCTGGGGCTCGCCACCTCGCTCGTGGGGGTGGCCGGCCTCTACGTGTACCTGGGCACCCACTTCATCGCGGCCATGCAGATCCTGATCTACGTGGGCGCGGTGTGCATCTCCATCGTGTTCGCCGTGATGCTGGCCCGGCCCCCGAGCGAGGCCGAGAAGGACCCCCGGCTCGTGCCCGGGAAGATCGTGGCCGGGGTGGGGGTGGGGCTCTTCGCGGCCCTCGTGCTCGGCTCGGCCGTGTTCGCCACCCGGTGGCGGGCCCAGCCCACGGCCGTCGAGGGCACCATCCACCAGGTGGGCGAGGGGCTCCTCACCCGGTACGCCTTCGCGTTCGAGCTCATCTCGCTCGTGCTGCTCGTGGCCATCGTGGGCTCGGTGGTGCTGGCCCGCCGGGGCCGGCGGCCCGCAGGAGGGTAAGGCGATGCAACCGCTCCTTTTCGGCCATCTCGAGGCCTACCTGCTCGTGGCCCTGTGTCTGTTTGCCCTGGGGCTCTACGGACTCGTGAGCCGGCCCGGGTTCATCAGCATGCTGATCAGCGCCGAGCTCATCCTGAACGCGGCGGGCCTCAACTTCGTGGCCTTCAACACCTTCCTCGCGCCCGACAAGACCGTGGGCCAGACCTTCACCCTGTTCATCATGGGCCTGGCCGCGGCCGAGGCCGCCATCTGCCTCTCCATCGCCGTGGTGGTGTACCGCCGGTTCCGCACCATCCTGGCCGACGAGATCTCCGAGCTGAAGAACTGACGGGGTCGCCATGTACGAGATCGAAACCGCACGCATCGTGATCCCGATCCTCCTGCCCCTGGCCACGGCCGTGGCCATCCTCGCCACCGGCCGCTGGCCCAACGTGCGGGAGGCCTGCTCGGTGGTGGGCGCCGCGGCCACCTTCGTGGCGGCCATGACCTTCCTGCCCGCCGTGACCCACGGCGGGGTGTACACCTACACCCCCTTCGAGTTCTTCCCCGGGGTGGCGATCCGGCTCCGGGTGGACGGCATGAGCCTCCTTTTCGCCGGGGTCAGCTCGTTCCTGTGGATCCTGGCCGGGTTCTACTGCGTGGGGTACATGCGGGGGCTCCACGAGCACGCCCAGACCCGGTTCTACACCTGCTACGCGGCCACCATCTTCGGGGCCGTGGGGGTGGCGTTCTCCGGGAGCCTGCTCAGCCTCTACCTCTTCTACGAGCTCGTCAGCATCTTCACCTACCCCCTGGTCATGCACCACCAGGACGACGAGGCCTACGACGGGAGCCGCAAGTACATCACCTACCTCATGGTCACCTCCAAGGTGCTCCTGCTGCCCGTGCTGGTGCTCACCTACGTGACCTGCGGCACCCTGGACTTCGCCACCAACATCCAGACCGGCATCTTCCCGGCCGACGCGAGCCGGGTGCTGGTGAGCGTGCTCTTCTTCATGAGCCTGTTCGGGTACGCCAAGGCGGCGATCATGCCGCTCCACAACTGGCTCCCGTCGGCCATGGTGGCCCCCACCCCGGTCAGCGCGCTCCTGCACGCCGTGGCCGTGGTGAAGGTGGGCGTCTTTTCCATCTGCCGGGTCATGCTCTACGCCTTCGGGGTGGACCTGCTGCAGCGCTACGGCCTGGGGCTCGTCACGGCCTACATCGCCTCGTTCACGATCCTCATGGGCTCGGTGATCGCGCTTACGAAGGACAACCTGAAGGCCAGGCTCGCCTACTCCACGATCAGCCAGCTCTCCTACATCGTGCTCGGGGTGGCCATGCTGACCCCCAGCGGCATCACCGGCGGGCTTATCCACATCCCGAACCACGCCTTTTCGAAGATCACGCTCTTCTTCTGCGCCGGCGCCATCATGGTGGCCCACCGCAAGACCGAGATCAGCCAACTCGACGGCATCGGCTACAAGATGCCGTTCACCATGGCCGCCTTCGGCCTGGCGAGCCTTTCCATGATCGGGGCCCCGCCCGTGGCCGGGTTCGTGTCGAAGTGGTACCTGGCCCTGGGGTCCATGGAGCTCAAGAGCCTGGGGCTCCTGGTGGTGCTCCTGGCGAGCTCGCTCCTCAACGCCGGGTACTTCGTGCCGGTGTTCCTGCGGGCGTTCTTCCCCCGAAACGGCGGCGCGGCCCGGCTCCAGATGGCCGAGGCGAGCCCGTTCATGGTGGTGCCGCTTTTCGTCACCGCGGTCTTCAGCGTGGTGTTCGGCTTCTACCCCGACCTCTTCCTGAAACTCATCGAGGTGGTGCGATGAGCGCTCGGCTGGTGCGCCTGATCGACCGGCTCCGGGAGCGGCCCCACTGGCTCCGGGCCGTTTTCTTCGGGCTCCTGGGCCTGTTCCTCGTTTACGACGTGTTCACGCCGCGCCACGAGGCCCACTTCTGGGGCGACCGGGTCCGGGGGTTCTGGGCGGGGTTCGCCCTGCTGGGCGGGCTCGTGATGGCCAAGGGCATGAAGGGCCTGGGGCACCTCTGGCTCATGAAGCCGGTGGACTACTACGACCGGGAGGAGGACTGAGATGGGCCTTCTGCACCCGGCGCTTTTGTTCGTGATCGGCGCGGCGCTCGCGGCCGTGCTCCGGGGCCGCGCCCGGCAGGTCGCGCTCGTGGCCGTGCCGCTCGTGGCCTTCCTCTCGGTCCACGCCATGGTCCCGGGCACCTACGGCGCCATCGAGTACCTGGGCTTCCGGCTCGTGCCGGCCCACGTGGACAAGCTCGCGATCGTGTTCCTCCACGTGTTCACCCTGATGGCCCTGATCGGGGCCGTCTACGGCCTCCACGTCACGGACACGGGCCAGCACGTGGCGGCGTTCCTCTACGTGGCCGGGTCCCTGGGGGTCACGCTGGCCGGCGACTACCTCACGCTGTTCGTGTGGTGGGAGCTCATGGCCTTCGCCTCGGCGTTCCTGGTGTTCCTGCGGCGGCGCCAGGCCTCGGTCAGGGCCGGGTTCCGGTACCTCCTGGTGCACACGGTGGGGGGGCTCGTGCTCATGGCCGGCATCTTCCTGAAATGGATGAAGACCGGCGATCTCACCTTCGGCCCGATCCCCCCCGACGCGGCCGACCTCGCGGCCTACCTGATCCTCGTCGGGTTCGCCCTGAACGCGGCGGTGCCCCCGATCCACGCCTGGCTCCCCGACGCCTACCCCGAGGCCACGGTGATGGGCGCCGTGTTCATGTGCGCCTTCACCACCAAGACCGCGGTCTACGTGCTCGCCCGGGCGTTCCCCGGGTACGAGGTGCTCGCCGTGGCCGGGGCGATCATGACGATCTACGGCGTGCTCTACGCCATCATCGAAAACGACGGCCGCCGGATCCTCGCCTACCACATCGTGAGCCAGGTGGGCTACATGGTCTGCGGGGTGGGCATCGGCACGGCCATGGCGGTGAACGGCGCCGTGGCCCACGCCTACGCCCACATCCTCTACAAGGGGCTCCTCTTCATGGGGGTGGGCGCGGTGCTCGAGATGGCCGGCACGGCCAAGCTCTCGGAGCTCGGCGGGCTCTACAGGAGGATGCCGCTCGCCATGCTCGGCACCGTGATCGGCGGGATCTCCATCTCGGGGTTCCCGCTCACGAGCGGGTTCATCTCCAAGTCCATGGTGATCGCCGGGGCCGGCGAGGCCCACCGGACCATCCTGATGCTCATGCTCCTTCTCGCGTCGGTGGGTACGTTCCTCTCGGTGGGCATCAAGCTCCCCTACTTCATCTGGTTCGGGAAGGACAGCGGGGTGGAGTGCAAGGACCCGCCGAGGAACATGGTGATCGCCATGGGCATCGCCTCGTTCTTCTGTTTCTTCCTGGGGGTGTACCCCGACTACCTCTACCGGATGCTCCCGTTCCCGGTGGAGTACCACCCCTATAGCGCCTACCACCTCTCCGAGACGCTCCAGATCCTCGGGTTCACGGGGCTCGCCTTCTACCTCCTGCGGAAGAAGCTCACGCCCGAGGCGAAGCTCAACCTGGATCTCGACTGGTTCTACCGCCGGGCCACGGCCTGGTTCCTCCGGCTCGACAAGCGGTGGTTCGAGCCCGCCAACGAGTGGGTGGGGGAGATCTACCGCACCGTGGGATACCGGTTCGCCCTGGGCGCCGCGGCCCTGTGGAGCCGGTTCGACGTGAAGGCGATCGACGGGGTGGTGGACGGCACGGCCACCGGGGTGCTGGGCCTCGGCGACCAGCTCCGGCGGATCCAGACCGGCCGGCTCCAGCAGTACATCGCCATGGCCGTGGCGGCCCTGTTCTTCGTGATCGCCGTGGTGATGAACCTGTAGGGTCGTTAGGACGTTAGGACGTTAGGACGCTGGGAGGTTAGGACGTTTGGAAGTTCCGTCCGCACGTCCACGCGTCCCAACGTTCGCGCGGTGACTCGTCCAGGAGTCCCAACGGTTGCACGGTAACTCCAAAAAGCGTTGATGCGGGCTCATGCATTCCCGTCTGCGCCTTGAGAGCGTTTTCGATCGCGAGACGTGGCGTTCGCACGTCCGAACGTCCGTACGTCCCAACGGCCCAAACACCGTAAGGTTTTGCCCATGACGCCAGCGTTCGCCGTGGAAACCAACGTGGGGTACCCGATCCTGAGCGCCCTCGTATTCGTGCCGCTCGCGGGGGCCCTGGTGGCCCTGATGCTCAAGGGCGACCGGGCGCTCAAGGCGTGGGCCCTGGCCGTGACCCTGGTCGAGGCCCTCCTCTCGATCCCGCTCTGGACCCGGTTCGACCCCTCGACCCACAAGTTCCAGTTCCTGGAACTCTCGGACTGGATCCCCACGTTCCACATCCGCTACGCCCTCGGGGTGGACGGGATCAGCCTGCTTCTGGTGCTCCTCACCACCTTCGTCATGCCCCTGTGCGTGGCGTGCTCGTGGCGGTACATCGACCGGCGGGTCAAGGAGTTCGTGGTCAGCCTCCTCGTGATGGAGACCGCGATGATCGGGGTGTTCGCCGCCCTCGATCTCGTGCTCTTCTACGTGTTCTGGGAGGCCATGCTCGTCCCCATGTACCTCCTGATCGCGGTGTGGGGCGGGCCCCGCAAGGTGTACGCCTCGATCAAGTTCTTCCTCTACACCCTGGCCGGGAGCGTCATGCTCCTGGTGGCCGTGATCGCGCTCTACCTCAAGACCGGCACGTTCCTGATGCCCGAGCTCATGGAGCAGGGGTACTCGTTCGCGTTCCAGTTCTGGGTGTTCCTGGCCTTCGCCCTGGCGTTCGCGATCAAGGTGCCCATGTTCCCGTTCCACACCTGGCTTCCGGCGGCCCACGTGGAGGCCCCCACGGCCGGCAGCGTGATCCTGGCGAGCGTGCTCCTCAAGATGGGCACCTACGGGTTCCTGCGGTTCTGCCTGCCCATGACCCCGGCCGCCGTGGCCTACCTGGCCCCGGTGTTCCTGTGGGGGTCGGTGGCCTCCATCCTCTACGGCGGGTTCGTGGCCCTGGGCCAGACCGACATGAAGAAGCTCATCGCCTACTCCTCGGTGGGCCACATGGGGTTCGTGACCCTGGGCATCTTCCTCGCCAACCAGCGGGGGATCGAGGGCGCCATCCTCCAGATGGTGAACCACGGCATCACCACGGGGGCGCTGTTCATCTGCGTGGGCATCCTCTACGAGCGCACGCACAGCCGGCTCATCGCCGACAACTCGGCCGTGGGGGCGTTCATGCCGGTGTACGTGGCGTTCCTGGGGCTCTTTAGTCTCTCGTCGCTGGCCTTCCCCGGCACCAACTCGTTCGTGGGGGAACTCCTGGTGCTGGTGGGCGCGTTCCAGGAGAATAAGCTCCTGGCCGCCTTCGTGATCCCCGGGGCCCTCCTGGCGGCCACCTACATGCTCCGGCTCCTCCAGAAGATCATCTGGGACCGGGTGAGCGGCCACCACCACGGCCACGACGACGGGGAGCACGGCGAGGCCCACGAGGCCCACCACCGGCACCTCTTCGACCTGGACCTGCGGGAGGCCGCCATGCTCGCGTTCCTGTCGGTGTTCGTGTTCTGGATCGGCCTCAATCCCAGGCCGTTTCTCCGGGTGATGGACCGGAGCGTCTCCCACGTGATCGCCCAGGCCCAGGCCGCCGAGGGCCTTCCCGAGGGCGGCATGACCGGGCTCATGAACGCCCTGTTCCCCTCGGCCGGCCACCACGGCGGGGAGCACGGGGAGGAGCACGCCGGGGAACCCGGAGCCGAACACGCCCCCGAGGCCCCCACGGGCCACGGGGAGTGAGGAGGGCGCACGGACGGTAGGACGCGTGGACGTGCGGACGGGACACCGCGCGGACGCTAGGACGCGCGGACGCGTGGACGGGACGTATCCCCGTCCCAACGTCCTACCGTCCTAACGTCCTACCGTCCTAACGTCCCAGAGTCCCAACGATTCACCATTCACCATTCCCGATTGACGACCGGATGCCCATCATGGCCTTTGCGCACGAAACCGTGTTGAGCCTGAGCTGTCTGGCCCTCTTTTTCCTGACCCTGGCCAAGACCCGGCCGGGTACGGCCCGGGCCGCGGCCCTGGGGCTTTCGGCCCTGGCCGTGGTCACGGCCCTGTGGGGCCTGGGGGCCCGGGGGGAACTCTTCGCCGGGGCGTACCGGGTGGACGCCCTGAGCCAGGGGGTGAAGCTCCTGGTGGCCCTGGGGTTCTTCCTGGCCGTGGCCTTCGGCGAGGGGGTCCGGGGGGTCCAGGCCGAGCACGAGCCCGAGTACTTTCTGTTCCTCGGCGTGAGCACCCTGGGGCTTACGTTTCTGGCGAGCGGGTTCGAACTCCTCACGATCTACATCGCCCTGGAACTCTCGTCCTACGCCCTCTACGTCCTCGTGCCCCTGCGGCGCGACGAGCACCTGCACCACGTGGAGGCCGGCATCAAGTACGTGCTCTTCGGCGCGGCGGCCTCGGGGGTGAGCCTTTTCGGCATGAGCTACGTGTTCGGGCTCGCCCACACCACCCGGGTGGACGAACTCCTCCGGCTCTACCCCGAGATCGCGGCCTCCCCCCTGGGCCTTCTGGGCCTCACGATGATGCTCGGCGGGTTCTTCTACAAGCTGGCCCTCTTCCCGTTCCACTTCTGGACCCCCGACATCTACCAGGGCGCGGCCAACGAGACCTCCGGGGTCATCGCCACCCTGCCCAAGGTGGGCGCCGTGGTCGTGCTGATCCGGCTCACCGGGCTCGGGGGGGGCGACGGCGGGTTCGCCACGGTGCTCACCCTCCTGGCCGTGCTGTCCATGACCTACGGGAACCTGGTGGCCCTGGTGCAGGAGGACCTCAAGCGGCTCCTGGCCTACTCGTCCATCTCCCACGCCGGGTTCATGATCTCCGGCATCCTGGCCGGCACGGCCCGGGGGTACGCCGGGGCCCTCTACTACGTGGCGGGGTATCTCCTCATGAACCTCGCCCTGTTCCACGTGATCTACGCCCTCGCGCCCAAGGGCGAGAACGTGACCCTGGCCCACCTGCGGGGGCTCTACCGCCGGTCGCCCCTGCTCGCGCTCACCCTGGCCGTGGCGGCCTTCGGGCTCGCCGGCATCCCGCCCACGGCCGGGTTCGCCGGCAAGTTCTTCGTGCTCGCCGCGGCCCTGGAGAAGGGGCACCTCGCGCTCGTCGTCTTCGGCGCCCTCAACACCGCAATCTCGATCTACTACTACCTGAAGATGGTCAAGGCGGCCTACAGCCCCGAGGAAGCGGAGGGAGGGGAGGCCCCGGCCGGCCGGGTGGCGCTCTCGCCCCTGGGCTGGGCCCTGGGCTGCGCCTTCGTGGTGGCGATCCTCGTGGTGGGGTCGCTGCCGGGCCCGGTGCTCGGCTGGTTCCACCGGGCCATCACCTGGGTCGCCTGATCCGGCTTCGTTCCGCTTCGGACCTCGGATGGTCCGCCGGCCGCGCCCCCCTGGGTGCGGCCGCATTGTTTTGGGCGACGGCCTTCAGGCCGCCGCCCAGTCCTTTCCATTCCGCCCCTCCGGTCCACCGCCGGCCCCCGCGGCGTTCTGGACCCCCTTACTAACACCAAGAACGTATTGTCAGATCTCCGTCGTTGCCACGGAAACCCGCGGGTGGGGGGCTGGTGGAGAGCCGGGTGCGGCCCCTTACCTCGCCGCGCCCTCACCACGCCTGGATCGCTTTGGAAGATCCGGAACGTCCGTCACCGCCGCCCTGGCTTGCCGAGCCGACAACGGCATGGAAAGGCGCGGCGATCGGGTGCCGCACTCGCGCCCGGCCGGAACCAGTCCCCCACCCGCCGCCGGCAATACTTTTGAAGGTAGCAGTATTTTAAAGATTCTTGCCCCGTCGGCCGATCGGTACTCGGGGCGGGCGCGGTGCGGTGTGCCCCTTCTTCCCTTTCCGGAACCCGGTATGGCCAACCTTCGCCGGCGCGCCGCGGACGCCCTCGTCGCGATCGTCCTCGCGGCGTGGGGCGGCCCGGCCGCCGCGATCGAGAGCCAAAGCTTCCAGGTCGCTTCGCCGGCCCTCGGGTCGTACGAGACCGGTGCGACCGACGACGGCGACGGGGTGCGCGAAGCCGGCGAGGGGGAGTTCGTCTCCTTCACGGCCTTCTACGATTTCGGGAACGAGGCCGGCTCCTGGACCGGCACCACCTACACCGACGACTTCGGCGGGCTGTCGGGCGAGACCCTCGTGCCGGGAACCCTACGGGTGGTGGTGGACAAGGGCACCGCCGATGAGGCCTCGTTTTCCGTCCCCTCCGGGAGCATCAGCCGGAGCGCCGGCGGACTCGCGGTGGACCTCGGGTTCCTGGCCGGCGAGTCCTACCTCAACTACACCTCGATCGCGTTTCACACCCTCACGATCACCTACCAGACCACGGTACCCGACTCCGACCTCGGGGGCGCGATCTCCCGGGACGTGACCCACACCGCAGCACTGGCGATCGGGGACGGCGCGACGTACTCCCAGACGGCCACGTTCACGGCGGCCCGGGCGGCCGCCTCGTTGGACGTGGACGTTCCCAGCGAGGTCGAGGTCTGCGGAGAGTTCGACGCCACCCTCACGGTGGGGAACGCCACGGCCCACCCGATCTCCAACGTGCTCCTCACCCTCGACACCTCTGGGGACTACGAATACCTCACGCCCCAGACGCCGACCTACGGCGGCGCGTTCCAGGGCTCGGTGGACTACCGGGAAAACGCCGGGGCAGACCCCACGTGGGAACTCCTCCCGACCGGCTCCCACCTGACGGCCGACGGCACGGTCACCGTGCGGGTGCGCCGCCGGGCCGGTGCGGGCACGTCCCCCACCCCCCTCGCAGCCCGGGTGGACCACGACGACGAGGAGACCTCGGTGAGTGCCGGGCGCGGGTACACGGCTACCGGGTCGGGGGCCCCGACGGCCGTGCACTCGGCCGACCTCGCCGTCACGGCGCCGGCATCCGTCACGGTCTCGGCCGACCGGGTCGAGTGGACCGTGACCGTGGACAACACGGGCGACGGCACGGCCTACGGCGCGGCCCTCGCGGTGGACGTGCCCGCCGGCCTCACCCCGAACCTCACCGAGACGAACGCCCGGAACCCGGGACTCCCGGCCGCGCTCGCCGGCCAGACCCTATCCTGGGACCTGGGGGATCTGGCCCCCGGCGGCTCCGCGTCGGTCACCGTGGTGGCCGACGTGGCCGGAACGGCCTGCTCCGTGGGGAGCGCCACGGCCACGGCCACCTGGGGCTGCGGCGGCCAGACGGCCCAGACGGCGACCGGGACGACCTCGTTCACGTTTCCGGCCGGCCAGCTCCAGGTGACCCACGCCGCATCGAGCGAGGCCCAGCTCTGCGACCTCGGCACGGTGGAACTCGTGGTCACGAACCCGGGTGCGGCCACCCTCTACGGGCTCACCGTGACCGAGGGTCTGGCCACGGCCACCACCGGGCTCGCCCTCGCGGCCGGCACCGTGGAGTACTCCACCGACGGCGGATCCACCTGGACCGCGGGCGCCGACCCGTCCGGCTCCGGCGGGAGCCTTACCTGGACCTCGACGGAGATCCCGCCGCTCGCGGACCTCGCGCCCGGCGACACGATCCGGATCCGGTTCGGCGTCACGGCCGACGAGACCGCAAACGCCGCCACCGTGGACGTGACGGCCGGCGCCTCGGCCACGCTCGCCTGCGGCGGCGCGGTCGCGGTCGCCGGAGAGACCCACGCCCTGCCGGTGCGCCGGCCGGACCTCGCGGTGAGCGTCACGGGCAAAAACGTGACCGCCGGCGACGCCGGGTACGCCGAAACCGTGTACGGCGGGAGCGGCGACACGGTGGAGTGGCGGATCGAAATTCAAAACAACGGCGACTTCGAGGCCCGGAACCTGGAACTCACCGACCTCCTCCCCGCCACGGGCACCTCGACCGGCACCCTGGACGGCCCCGGGCACACGGGGACGGCCGTGACGGACGCAACGCCGGTGGGGCTACCCGTTCTGGCGGCCGGGGGCAAAGCGGTCTACACCCTCACCCAGACCCTCGGCGGCACCTGCACCGACGGCGCCAACACCGGGTCGGTCACCTGGGGCTGCGGGGCGGAGGATCTCTCCTCGCCCACGGACAACGCCGACGACGCGGCGCTCGTCATGCTCCCGGACTATTCCGACGGCATCGCCCAGGCGTTCACGCCCCTCCCCGACGGCCGCACCGAGGTGCGGATCACCCTCACGAACGCGGGGGGCACGGCGACCCAGCTCCAGATCACCGACACCCTTCCGGCGGGGCAGGAGATCGATCCCTCTTTCCCCCCCGCGCTGGCCGGGAACGGATCGCTCGCCCTCGACGACTCCGATCCGGCTCAACCCGTCTTCACCCTGAACGGCCCCTACCGAAACGGCGACACGGTCACCGTCACGTTCCGCACCCTGCCCACGGCGGGCTTCGACACCGACCCCGACGCGGACCCCGCCCCGCCCGCCGCCGGCACGAACGCGGTGGACGTGGTGGTCACCTCGTCCTGCGGCGGCACGGTCTCGCTCTCCCACTCGGCCACCCTGGATCCGGCCACCCCCGACGTGGACGTCACAGTGAGCCCGGACGCCCGGGCCGTTACCGACGGGGAGTCGGTCACGTTCACCTTCACCCTCACGAACAACGGCGACCCCGGCTCGGTGGCCGACCACCTCTCGTTCACCCCGAACTTCGGGGCCGGATGGACGGCCGTGTCGGTCGAGGTCACATCCCCCGGCACGGGCGGCGCCGTCGGCGCCTGCACGGGCACCTGCACCTCGGCCCAACTGGGAACCCTGGCCAAGGGCCAGAGCGCCGTGGTCACGGTCACGGCCACCGCCAACGACAACGGGGAACTCCTCACCGTGGAGGGGACGGTGGAGGGGTGGGTGCACGACGACGCCGGCGCGTCCACCGGGAAGCGCCACTCCTACGACCGGGCCGTCGCGGCGGTAACGGGGTTCACGGCATCCCTCACCATTGAGGCCACCGACCAGGCGTTCACCTCCGGCACCGACGTCGCCGTGGGCGAGGAGGTCACCTTCCGGCTCCGGGGGCGCTGGTTCGGCTCGGCCAGCGTGACCGGGATCCAGGTGAAAAACACCCTTCCCACAGGGCTCGGGTACGTGTCGTACCAGACCGCCGGCGGCAACACGGTCACCGTTGGCTCCGTCACAGCGCCCACGCCGGTCGCGTCGGGCTTCGTGACGTTCGGCGTGAACGACCTCTCCGCCGCCGGCACCTTTGAGGTGGACCTGACGGCCCGGGTCCTGAACGCGGCGGGGAACATTGACGGCCACACCCTCACGAACCTCCTGGACTTCACGTTCCAGGCCGGCGACCGCACCTTCGCCTCGGCCGGGTTCGGGGGCTCCGACGCGGACCTCCGGAAACCCCTCGACCTCACCGTGCGCCGGCCGTCCGTGGGCGTGACCAAGGAGGTTCGCAACGTCACCACGTCCGGCGACTTCGCCGCCTCCGCCCAGGGGGACGGCGGGGACGAGTTCGAGTTCCGGGTCACCGTGACCAACAACGGGTCCGCCCCGGCCTTTGACCTCGCGGTGGCCGACACCCTTCCCGCCAAGCTCGTCCTCGTGGACGGGGCAGGCGACGGCGTGGACAACGACGGCGACGGCTACACCGACGAGGCCGACGAAGGCGGCTACACCGCCGGGGCCGGCGGCACGGTCACCTTCACCGGCGCGAACACCGGCCTCGCGGCCCTCGGCCAACTCGATCCCGGCGGGAGCGTGACCCTGCTCTACCGGGCCACCCTGGACGGGTCGGTGGTGCCGGGCGAAACCCTGACGAGCGCCGCCGCGGCCACCTCCTCGACCCTTTCAGGCGCCGTGGGAAGCCAGACCCCGCCGGGCGACGCGGACGGGGAGGCCGTGGCCACGGCGAGCGACACGGCGGACGTCACGGCCACGCCGGTCACCCTTGCCCTCGCCGTCGCCAACACCTCGGTGGGGAACGACGCGGCGACCGCGGTGGTGGTGGGCGAGCAGGTCCGGTTCGAGATCGCGGTGGAGTTCCCCGAGGCCACGGTGGAGGCGTTCCAGGTGACCGCCCAACTCCCCGAGGGGCTCCTCCTCGTGGCCACCCCGGCCGCGACCCTAGGCACGGCGGTGGGCGGCGGACAGCCCACGGTCAGCCCGTCCGTACTGCCCGCCACCGGGAACCCCCTCACGGTCACCTGGGACTTCGGGAACCGGACCGTGTCGGGCGGCACGAGCGCCGAGCGCACGGTCACGATCCCCTTCGTGGCCCAGGTGCGAAACGTGACCGGAAACCAGGCCGGCACCTCCCTCGGGGTCACGGCCGACTATGCCTAAACCGGCTCCCCGGAGAACTCGGCCTCCGCCACCCTGACCGTGGCCGAACCCGCGGTGAGCGCGTCGGTGCGGGCCAAGAACGTGACCCGGGGCGACACGGTCTACTCCGCCTCGCCCACCCCCCCGGACGCGGGCGACGTGATCGAGTACCAGGTGACGCTGCAGGCCGGAACCGGGCCGGACGCCCACGACCTGAACATACAGGTGGCTCTCCCGGAAGGGCTTTCGTACGAAGCCGCTTCGGTCTCGGGGGACATCACCACGGCCCCCGACACCGCGGGCGACGGGTCGGCCGGCAACCCCCAGACGCTCACCTGGGGCCGCACCCAGGCGACCCCCTTGGACATCGACATTTCCGGCGGTTCCAGCCTCACGTTCACGTTCCGGGCCACCGTGCTGGGCGCGGTGGAACCCGACCAGGACCTCACCGCCACCCTCGCGGCCGACTGGACGAGCCTCGACGGCGACCCCGGGCCCGACCTGGGCTCGGCCGTGGGCACGACAGGCGGGGCCGACGGCGAGCGCACCGGGCAGGACGGGGCGGGCGGTCTGAACGACTACCGCACGTCGGCATCGTTCGCCCTGCGGTCGAGGGACTCCGTGGGCGTTTCGATCGCGGCGGATCCGGGCTTCTCCGGCGGGGCCGAGTACCGGCCCGGCGACGTGGTACGGTTCACCCTGACCGTGAACGACCTGCCCGAGGGTACGGTGGACAACCTCCGGGTCGAGGCCGAACTGCCCGCAGACATGGCGTTCGTCGGCACCGTATCGGTCCACGGGGACGCCGACGGGTCACCGTACCAGGCGGCGGCCCCGTTCGGGTACACGGCCCTCGCCGACGGCACCACGGCCCCCTCGGCCGGCGCCACCGGCACGGTGACCTGGGACTTCGGGAAGATCACAAACGCTTCCGACAACGACACGTCCAACGACGACCTGGCCATCGTGTTCGAGGCCCGGGTGCTCAACACCATCGCCCAGGCGGCCAGCACCCCTCGCTCGTGCACCGGCCGGGTCCTGTACCACACGGCGGGGGGATCGGAGACCTCGAGGACATCGTCCACCTCGTTCGACGTGGTCCAACCGGTGCTCAGCGTCACCCACGAGACCGTGGGCGTGACCGGCACGGTGGGCGGCGGGGACACCGTGCGGTACACGATCACGGTGACCAACGCCGGCGCCGCACCGGCGTACAACGCCAAGGTGTCGGTCACCCTGCCGCCCGAACTCCGGGGCACGCCCCTGGCGAACCTCGCCTACACCCTGGGCAGGTCGGCCCCCGCCACCGATCCCGCGTACGACGGCTCGAACCTCTCCGCCACCGGCGTGGTCACCTGGACGTGGCCCGACGCGGAACCCCTGCCGGCGGGTCAGTCGCTGACCATCGAGTACGACGCCACGGTGGACGCCGGCGTGGGCCCGGGGGTCACCCTCACGAGCTCGGCGCGGGTGGAGGAGTACTTCTCCCTCGCCTCGGCGGACTCCGAGGCCGCTTACCGGAAGGCCTACGGTCCCACCTTGGCCTCCGACGCGACAATCACCACCGACCCGGTGCTGGACGCCGGCGTGACGGCCGACCGGGACTCGGCCCCGGTGGGCCAGGTGGTCACCTACACCCTCACCTTCCCCAAGCCCCCGGTGGGGACCACGGTGTACGAGCCGACGATCTCGGCGGACCTGCCGGCCGGGCTGGCGCTCCTGAGCGTGGCGGAAGCGTCCGAAAGCGGGGCGCTGGGATACGACGCCTCAGCCACGGACCTCGGCACCAATCATGTGGAGGTGTCGTTCACAAGAATCGACCCGAACCAGCAGGCGGTGGTGGAGGTCCGGGCCCGGGTGGCGAACGTCTCGAGCAACCAGGCCGGGACCACGATCTCCCCGACCTTTTCCTTCGGATACAAGGACGCGGCCGGCGGCACGCCGCAGACGCCGCTGACGGCCGGCCACACCCTCACGGCCACCGAGCCGGACGTGAGCGTGACCCTGGAGGTCCGGAACGACTCCCGGGGCGACGCCTTCGGCGGCGCCGTGACGCCGCCCGACGCCGGCGACGTGCTGGAGTACCGGGTCACCGTGGAAAACGCCGCCGGCGCCAACGTCTCCGACGCCTTCGATCTCGCCATTTCCGTGGCTCTTCCCGAGGGGCTTTCATACAAAGCCGCTTCCGTTTCCGGGGGGATCTCCACAGCACCGGACACCGCGGGCGACGGCTCCCCCGGCAACGCCCAGACCCTCACCTGGGGCCGCACCCAGGCAAGCCCCCTGGATCTCGACCTCGCCCCGGGAGGGACGCTCACCTTCACGTTCCAGGCGGTGGTCCTGGACGCCGTGGAACCCGGCCAAACCCTTGCCGCCTCGCTCACCGCCGACTGGACGAGCCTCGACGGGCCGGACGCCAACGAGCGGGACGGCTCCGGCGGGGTGAACGACTACGCAGCGTCCGCCTCGGCCTCGGTTACCGCGGCGGACGCGACCGCCGTCGCGGTGACGCGGGTGACCGACACCTACGGTCCAACCGACGAGGACGTGCGGATCGGGGACGTGATCACCTACCGGATCGACGTGACCCTCCAGGAGGGCACCACCCGGGAGGTCACGGTCACCGACGATCTGCCGGCCGGCCTGGCCCTGGTGCGCACCGTGTCCGTCGGGGGCGACCCCGCGGCCCCCTACTCCGCGGCGTCCCCGCTCTCGTACACGGACATTCCGGCCTCCGCCACCCCCGACGGCGCCGGCTTGATCGGGGTCTCCGGCGCCACCCTCACCTGGACCCTGGGCCACATCACGAACACCGACACCGATAACGCGTCGCCCGAGACGCTCTCCATCGTGTACGAGGTGCGGGTGGTACAGGACGATCCGGCCCTGGTGGACGCGGGCCCGGAGCCCAAGGCGAACACCACCCGCCTCGAGCGCGGCGTGAGCGTGTCGTACAAACGGGCCGACGGCTCGGACGCCACCGCCGCCACCGCCCCAACCGGCGTGAACGTGCTCCAGCCCCAACTCACGATCGTGAAAGCGGTGATCCGAACGGACTCGCCGCTCCAGGCCGGCGCCACCGTGGACTACCGCCTCGCCGTTACCAACAACGGCCCCGCCCCGGCCTACAACGTGCAGATCACAGACATCATGGCCGCAGGGGCGAGCGATGCGAGCCCCAGCGGGGTCCGCCACGCCATAGGGGCCGGCACGCCGACGGTCACCCAGAGCGAAACCGTGGACGGGGACGGCCGGCGAAACGTGACCTGGACGCTGGACGACGCGTCCCCCCTAGACCCGGGCGAGACCTGGACCGTGGACTACACGGCCACGGTGAACGCGAGCGTCGGGGCCGGGATCACCCTCTCCAACCAGGCCAAGGTGGACCAGTTCCACTCGCTTCCGGCAAGCGACCCCAACGGAGCCCAGCGCCAGCGCTGGGTGGGGGGCAGCGTATCGAACGTGTCCACCACCACCTTCGACCCGCCCCGTGACATGGCCCTCGCGGGCCCCGCCACGGCCAAGATCGGCGAAACGGTCACCTTCACGATCACCTTCCCCCAGACGCCGGTGAAGACCGATCTGTACGACGTGAAGGTGACCCTTGCGCCCCAGGAAACCTCGGTGTCGAGCACGAGCCTCGACGACGCCGTGCCCGCCCTGCCACCGAACCTGGCCCTTGTGTCGGTGACCGCCGACGCCGCCTGCGACACCTTCACCGACAGGAGCGACATCGCTGCCGGCACGGTGGATGTTCGGTGCGGGAGGATCCCGGCCAACCAGAGCGCCGTCATCACCGTGACCGCCCGGGTCAAAGCCGACCACGCCGACAACCAGGCCGGCACCGCGGTTTCCGTCACCGCCCACGCCCCCTGGTACTCGGACCAGACCGGCGGCAACAACCAGGGGCCTATGGCGAGCGCCGACCACACCCTGGCCCTCACGGAGCCCCAGGTCACGGCAACGCTCGCCGCCCGCAACGTGACCCGGGGCGATCCGGCCGACTTCTCCACGCTCACCGCCCCCGATGCGGGCGACGTGCTGGAGTACAGGGTCACCGTGTCGAACGCCTCGGACGCCAACGTCTCCGACGCCTTCGACTTCGCCCTGGTCGAGCAACTCCCCGCGGGCCTCGCCTACGTCACCGGATCCGCCCAAAAGGACGGCTCCGCCCTGGAACCCACGGTCGCCGGCGACCCCGAAGTCCTCACCTGGGGCCGCGACGCGGGACAGGACCTCGACCTCCCCCCGGGCGCCTCCTTCGTCCTCACCTACCGAGTCACGGTCCTCGACACGGTCGAGCCGGGCCAGACCCTGACCGACGCCCTCTCCCTCGACTGGACGAGCCTCGACGGCGCCGACCCCAACGAGCGCGACGGCGACGGCGGCACCGGAGGCCTCGACGACTACACGACCGGGCCCCTGTCGGTCTCCACCACCACCCCCGACCCGGCCGGGCTCTCGGCCGCGGTCGCCTCCGGGCCCCTTGCCGGCGGGGCGTACCGGGTGGGCGACCTCGTCACCGTGACCCTGACCGTGACGGAT
>NZ_BAAHXI010000057.1:0-26457 GCF_054656955.1 Deferrisoma palaeochoriense | reverse complement strand
GATGGCTTGCCAACGTTTGCGTTTCCGCCGTTCATGGAGCCGCCGGGCTGAGTGCCGGATGCAGCGTGAGCCGGCCGCACCCGGCTCTCCACCAGCCCCCCACCCGCGGGTTTCCGTAGCGACGCCGGGGATCTGACAATACTTTCGTTGGTCTTAGTAACGCGCGAAACCGTTTGAGAGGTGCGGGTGCGGCGCTTCCTTTGGATTTTCGGCACCTTTTTGGGCGCGCTGGTCGTGGGGGGCTGGGCCCTGGGCCTGCCGGCCGTGGAACGGGCGGCCGTGGCGTGGGTGCAGGCGCGGGTGCGGGCCGCCGGGGGAACCCTGGAGGTGAAGGCCCTGGATTTCGATCCCTGGCGGGTCCGCCTGCGGGTCGAGGGGCTTCACGCGGCCGGGGACGCCTGGGCCGTGGACCTGGACGAGGGGGAGGTCCGCCTCCACCCGGGCCGGTGGCTTTTGGGCCGGCCGCGGGTCTCGGCCCGTCTCGTGGGCCCCCGGGTGGCCGTGCGGACCACGAGGTCCGGGCCGCCGGGAGGAGGGGCCCGGGCCGCGGGCCGCCGCACGCCGCCCCTGGTGTCCGTGGAGACCTTGGAGATCGCGGACGGGAGCCTTCGTTGGGAGGACCCGGCTGCGGGCATGCGGCTCGAGGTGGACGGCGCCGATGCCACGTGGAGGGAAGACCGGGGGGAGGCCCGGATCGGGGGAACGTTCTCCTGGGCCGGGGAAGCCGCCCGGTTCGAGGGGCGGTTCCGGGGCGCCCGGCGGTTGGGCGCCCTGCGGGTCGAGGAGTTGGCGCTCGGGTTCCCCGGGGGCGCGTTCACGATCGACGGCACCTGGGCCTCGGGGGACCGCCTCGACCTGGGGGTGCGGCTCGAGGCCCGGCCGGGGGAGATCCCGGAGGCGTGGCTTCGGGCGGCGGGCCTCGGCCGGTTCCTTCCCTGGGACGGGGTGTTGGAGCTGGCCGGACGGGTGACCGGGAGCGTGCGTGCCCCGCGGGCCGAGGGAGAGCTGGCGCTTCGGGACGGGCGGTTCGGGGCCGTGGAGCGGCTGGCCGCCCGGGGCCGGTGGGAGGCCCGACCGGGGGGCGTGGGGCTAGCGGACCTTTCGATCGCAAGCTCGGTGGGCGGGGTGGAAGGTCTTTCGGCCCGCCTCGTCCGGGCCGGGGGCGGACTCGAGCTCCAGGCCCAGGGCACGGCCCGGGGATTCGATCTTCGGCCGTTTATGGGTCTTTTCTCGTCCCGATGGTTTCCCGTGGGGCTTCGGGCGTCGGGCGCGTTTCGGGCCAAGGGGCCCTTGGCCCCCCTGGGGCTCGGGTTCGGGGTGGACTGCGTGGTGGAGGACCTGGACGTGACGGTCCACCCGGGGGAGACGCCCGTGTACGGCCTGGGGCGGGCCCGGGTGGTGGCCGAGGGCACCGTGGGCACCGAGGATTTGCGAATCGCCTCGGGCCGGATCGAGGCGGGAACCGCCCGGATCGGGTTGGGAAACGGGCGGATCGCGTACCGGGAGGGGATGTGGCTCGAGACGGATCTCGCGTTTTCCGACCTGGCCGTGGCCGGCCGGTGGGCCCCGCCCGATCTCGGGGCCGCCGGGAGGGCCCGGGGCCGGGTGGAGGGCCCGTTCCGGGACCTCACCTTCGTGTACGACGTGGACGCCCGGGCGGCGTACCGGGGACAGGACCTGGGCCGGGTCGGCGCAAGGGTCCGGCTCGACTACGGCGGGCTCCGGATCGAGGGAGGCGCGTGGGACGCGGGGTGGGGCCGGGCCGAGATGCGGGGGGCCCTCGGGTGGAAGCCGGGCCGGGGCCTCGACCTCGGGCTGGAACTCCGAAGCCTAGACCTGGCCGCAGCCGCTTCCGTGGCGGGGAGGCTGGGGTTCGGGCTGCCGGTCGCCCTGGGGGGCGCCGCCGAGGGCGAGGTCCGGGTGGAGGGGACCCTGGCCCGGCCGATGGCGCAGGGGCATCTGTCCGCCCGGGGGGTGTCGGTGGCCGGCTACGGGGCGGAGCGCGTCTCGGCGGCGTTCCGGGCGGAGCGGGGGGCGTGGAGGGTTTCCCGGCTCGAGGCCCAGGGGTACGGCGCGCGGGCCACGGGGGAGGCCGAAGGGGACCGGGAGAAGATGCGGGGTCGGGCCCGCTTTCAAGGACTCGCCCTGGGGGCCCTCCTGGCCGACGCCGGGGTGGCGGTTCCCGCCTGGGCCGGGTTGGGCCGTGCCCGGGGAACGCTGGAGGCGGTCGGGCCGTACCGGGGGCTTGACCTCCATCTGGAGGCCACGGTGGACGGGTTGGATCTGGCCGGGGTGAGGCCCGGGCCGGTGGCCGTGACCGGGAGCTGGAGGGGGCGGGGGATCCGGGCCACGGCCCGGGGGTTCGGGGACGCGCTTCGGGCCGCCCTGGCGGCCGACCTCGGCGCCGGGTTCGAGCTCGCCTGGCGCCTGGAGGCGTGGGATCCGGCGTGGCTCGGGGATCGGGTCCCGGAGGGGATCCGGCTCGGCCCGGTGTCGGGCGAGGGGAGCCTCACGGGCGATTTCGGGACCCCGGCCGGGTCGTGGGCGTTCACGTGGAGCGGAGGAACCACGGCGTTGGAGGCGTTTGGCAGGGCGCTCGGCCCGGTGGCCCTTACCCTCGACGGCGGGGGAGGGGGCGTGCGGTTTGGGGCCCGGGCCCCCGATCTGGGGGCCGAGGCGACGGGGCTCCAGTCCTGGGAGGGGGGCTGGCCCCTGGAGGCCGAGGTGAGGGCCCCGGCGCTCCCCCTGGGCCGGGTGGTGCCCGGGATCGAGGCCGGAACGGCTTCGGTGGAGATCCGCGCCTCGGCCGGCGTGCGGGCCTGGCTCGAGGGGAAGACGTGGCCCGAGCGCTTGGCCGGCCTGGGCGACCTGGACGGCCGCCTGTCCTGGACCGGCGTGCGGTGGAACGGCCGGGAGGTGCCCGGGGGGGCCGCGGAGGTGCGCACCGGGCCCGAGGGGAGGGCGGTCGAGGTCCGGGCCCGGGGTCTGGACGCGAAGGCCCGGCTGCGGGACGAGACCTCCCTGGCCTGGGAGGCCCGGGCCGAGGCGGAGGGGCTCGATCTCTCGCCGTGGCTCCCCGCGGGCTGGTCCGGCCGGTTGTCCGGCCGCGGCGAGGCCCGGGGACGGGGGGCGGCCGTCGAGCGGGGGGAGTGGCGGGGAAGGGCCGAGGCCGTGGCCGGGCCCTGGTTCGGCCCCCTCGACGCCCCGCTGGACCTTCGGTGGGAGGGGGGGCGGATCGTCGGCCGGACCGGCCTGGGGCCGGAGCTCGCCGTGGAAGGCGAGTGGAGTCCGGCCGGGGGCGCCCGGGGCCGGGCGGTGCTCCGGGCCTTTCGCCCCGGGCGGTGGATGGCCCGGGAGCGGTGGCCGGAGGACCTGGACGTCTCCCTCGACGGGGAGCTGCGGGCCGAGGCCCCGGCCGGCGCTCCGGTCCGGGCCGAGATGGATCTCGGCGGGGTCGCCGTGGATCTGCCGCCCCTTCGTCTTCGCAACCGGGGCCCGGTGCGGATCCGGTGGGAGGGCGGGGCCCTCCGCCTGGACCAGGTCTGGATCGAGGGGGGGGACGTGACCCTCACGGCGTCGGGCCTGGCCGGCCCGGGGCCTGGGTGGGATCTTCGGGGCAAGGCCCGGTGCGACCTCTCGATGCTCGCCCGGTGGATCGGGCCGGTGGAGTCGGCCCGGGGAACCCTGTTCGCCGACCTGGAGGTCACGGGGCCGTGGTCCGATCCCCGGTTCCGCGGCCCGATCCAGGTGTACCCCGGCGCCGAGGCCCGCATCCGGGGGGTGGGACTCGCCCTCTCCGAGGCGGAGGCCTCGGCCACCCTGGATCCCCAGGACGGCCTGATTCTGGAGTGGTTCGACGCGGCCCTGGGCGCGGGGCGGATCCACGTGGAGGGCCGCATGCCCCTGGCCGGTCTCGTGCCGACCGATGTGCGGCTCTGGGTCGAGGTGCGCGACGTGGACCATGAGGAGCCGCCGGGGGTCCGCTACGCGGGCGACGCCGATCTCCTGGTGACCGGTCTACCCCCGGGCATGCGCGTGGTGGGCGAGGTGCGGTTGGAGCGGTTCCGGTTCACCCGCCGGATCTCCTGGAAGACGATGCTCCTCGATCTGCTCCAGCGCCGGCCCCGGAAGGTGGAGTCGGCCGCCGAGACCTCGGGGGTCACGTTGGACATCGCCGTGCGGGGGGACCGGGACCTGAGGGTCGAAAACAACCTGGCCGAGGTGGACCTGGCCGCGGATCTCCGGGTGCGGGGTCCGGCCACGCGGCCCGTGCTGTGGGGCCGGCTCGAGGTGCTCGCGGGCGAGGTGCAGTTCCGGAACACGGTCTACGAGATGCGCCGCAGTTCGGTGGAGTTCCTGGGCGACGCCGGGCCCCTGCCCCTCCTGGACGTCCACGCCCGGGCCCAGGTGAGCGGATACCGGGTCAACGTGGACATCACCGGCCCCCTGGACGACTACCAGGTGCTCCTGTCGAGCAGCCCGCCCCTGGAGTACACCGACATCGTCTCGCTCCTGACCCTGGGGGCCACCTCCGAGAACCTGGCCGGCGGGCAGGGGGTCTCGGCGGCCGAGGCGGCGAGTTTCCTCACGGGCAAGGTGCAGGACACCCTGGAGTCCGGGGTGGGGGAACTCCTGGGGTTCGACCAGTTCCACATCGACCCGGCCTACTCGCCGGCGGCCCAGAGCACGGTGCCCCGGGTCACCATCGGGAAGGCCATCACCCGCGATCTCTACGCCCGGTACGCGGCCACGGTGGGGGCCGAGGCCGCCCAGGATCTCGAGGTGCAGTACCGGCTGAGCCCCCACGTCTCCCTCCTGGGCACCTGGTCGGACCGGGGCGCCGAGTCTTCCGGCTCCCTGGGCGGCGAGGTGCGGTTCCGGTTCACGTTCCGATGAGGGCGGCCGCAGCTGGGCTTCTTGGGCTGGCGCTCCTCCTCGTCGCCGGCTTGGCCCGGGGCCAGAGGGGCCCGGAGGGGCCGATTGCCCGGGTTGAGGTGGAGAACCACACCCGGGTACGCACGAAGGAGGTCCTTCGGCTCCTGGGGGTCCGGGAGGGGGAGGAACTGCGGACCGGGGAGGTGGAGCGGGGGCTCGGGCTGCTGGCCCGCAAACCCGAGGTGGGAGACGTGCGCGTCGAGGCGGAGCCCGGCGCGGCGGGGCTCCGGGTGCGGGTGGTGGTCCGGCCCCGGCTCCTGGTGCGCCGGGTGCGGCTCGTCGGGGGGCCCCGGCGGGTCCGGGAGGCCGCCGCGGCCCGTCTCCGAACGGCCGCCGACAAGCCGGTGGCCTGGCCGTGGCTGGAGGCCGACCGGGGCGAGATCGTGCGGGTGTTTCGGGAGGAGGGGTTTCCGGAGGCCCGGGTGACCCCCGTGGTGAGGCCGGACGGCCGGGGCCAGTGGGCCGAGGTCACGTTCCGGGTGGACCCCGGGGAACCCCGCCGCGTCGCGGAGGTGATCTGGCCCGAGGGGTTCCCCGTGGAACCCTGGCGCCGGGCGGCGCTCCTGGGGATCGGACGGGGGGATCGGGCGAGCGCTCCGGAACTCGAGGCGGGCCGGCGAAGGCTCGTCACCTTCCTGCGCCGCTACGGCTACCCCGAGGCCCGGATCGAGGGGGGCGGGTTCGAGCCGGCCGGTCCGGGCTCGGTGCGGCTCGTGGTGGGGATCGTGGCGGGAGCCCCGGTGCGGTTTCGGTTCGAGGGGGTGGAGGAGTGGACCAAGCGGTCCCTGCGCCAGGCCCTGGAGGAGCGGTACGGCCGGCCCGTGGACGAGGCGTGGCTCCGCGGGGCCGCCCAGGCCCTGGAGGAACGCCTCCGGGCCGACGGGTACCGGGACGCCCGGGCCGTGTATCGGGAGGAGCGGGCCGGGGCCGGCCGGGTGATCACCTTCGTCATCACCAAGGGGCCGCGGGTGGCGGTGAAGCGGGTGCGGTTCCGGGGGAACGAAAGCGTCTCCGCCCGGAAACTGCGGCCCTACCTCTCGGTGATCCAGGGGGGGATCCTGCGTCCGCCCCCGTTCACCCAGGAGGCCCTGGACCGGGACCTGCGGGTGCTTCGGGAGTACTACGCCACCAAAGGGTTCTGGGCCGCCCGGATCGAGATGGCCGAGATGGACATCGCCGCCGATGGGGATGCCGTCCTGACCCTCCGGGTCGAGGAGGGGCAGCGGTTCCGGTGGGGTTCGGTGACGCTGGAGGTGATCGGGGCCGATCGCGCCGGCTTCCAACCCGCGTTGGGGCGCCTGAAACCCGGCGCCTGGGCCGACCCGGGGGTGCTGGAGGAGGTGCGGCGGGATCTCATCGGCCGACTCGGGGCCGGTGGGTTTCCGGAGGGGCGGGTCGTGTACGAGACCCGGACCGACCCGGACCGAGGGGTGGTGGACGCGGTCTTCCGGGTGGAGGCCGGCCCCCGGGTTCGGTTCGGCAAGGTCGTGGTGGCGGGCAACACCCGCACCCAGACCAAGGTGATCACCCGCGAACTCCCGATCCGGCCCGGGGACCCCTGGAACCCCGCCGCCATCCGGGAGGCCCGCCAGCGGCTCTACCGCCTGGGGTTTTTCCAGCGGGCGGAGGTCGCACCGGTGCCCACCCTGGCCCCGCCGGGCACCCGGGACCTGGAGGTCCGGGTCGAGGAGCAGGACGCGGGGCTTGCCGAGTTCGGCCTGGGGTACGGGACCGAGGAGGGGGTCAAGGGGTTCCTGGGCCTTTCCCACGCCAACCTGGGGGGGTACGGCCGGAGCCTGGGGGGGCGCTACGACTTCGACCGCCTGGAGCGGTCCCTGGGCCTCCATTTCCGGGAGCCGTGGCTGTTCAACCACCCGGTGGATCTGCGGCTCAGCCTGATCCGGCGCACGGCCGACCTGGATGCCTACAGCCTCACCTCGGTGGCGTTCCAGGGGAGCCTGGAGCGCCGGTTCGGCCCCCGGGCCCGGGGGGCCCTGGCCTACACCCTGGAGGAGAACCGGCTGTCGGACGTGAACCCCGAGGCCCTGGAGGCCGGGGACCCGACCACGAGTTATCTGCTTTCGTCCGTGGGGCCGTTCCTGGCCTGGGACTCCCGGGACGACCCCTTTAACCCCCGGTCGGGGTTCTACCACGAGGTCCAGGCCGAGTGGGCGCCCGCGTTCCTGGGATCCGAGGTGGAGTTCGAGCGCTACACCGGCACCCTGAGCGGGTTTTGGAGCGCGGGCCGGTTCACCCTGGCCCTCCTGGCCCGGGGCGGGCTGGCCCTCACGCTGGGCCGAACCGCCGAGCTCCCGGTGAACAAGCGTTTCTTCCTCGGGGGCCGGGGCAGCGTGCGGGGGTTCGAGCGCGATGCCATCGGCCCGCGCTCCGGCGACGGCACGCCCCTGGGCGGCGACCTCATGGCGAACCTCCGGGCCGAGGTGCGCTACCGCTGGCGGAAGGGGTTCGGGTTCGCCCTGTTCTGGGACGCGGGGAACGTCTGGAACCGGGCGGTGGAGCCCGCCGACTTCGGGGACCTGCGGCAGGGGGCCGGGGCGGGGATCCGTTACGAAACCCCGGTGGGGCCCCTGGCCCTGGACCTGGGGATGAACCTCGACCCGCGCGACGGCGAGCCCCGCACGGTGTGGCATTTCACCGTGGGCAACGTGTTCTGAGGACGGGACCGGGCCGGAGGGGTACCGGACCTCCTTCGGGTCCTCAGCGGTTCGCGGGTTTCGGGGTCACGAAGGCCCTCCGGTCCGGATCCCAGTCGTACTCCGGCGCCCCCCAGAGCGCCCGGAGGTCCTCGGCCGAGAGTCCCAGCCCCTCCACGGCGTCGAGCCGCTCCAGGGCCGAGAGGACCTCGGCGTCGGAGACGGCGAAGTCCGCGTCCAGGTCGGCCCAGTGGACGTACTCGAGATCGATCCGGTCCTCGCCCCGGATCGGCCGGGGCGAGGACCGGCGGCCGGCCACGACCGTGCCCTCGAACCGGTGGGCGCTGCCCTCGGGGCCCGGGGGCGCCCTCACCACGTACCCGATCCGGGCGTGGCCGTCGGGAACCGAGAGGATCCACCGGACGACCCCGTCGGCCGTGGGGCCCTGGCTCGGGGCCGGTACGGACCCCTCGAAGATCCACCCCGGGGGAAGCCGTTCGCGCACGACGACCCGCGGCGCCTCGGTTTCGACGTCGATCAGAACCGGGATCCGGGAACCCGGAGGGCAGTAGGGGGAAAGGTCCCGTCGGGCCCGGACCGCGCCGTTCGCGCCCCAGACCCACCAGCCCAAGGTCAAGAGCACCACCGCCCCGGCGGCGAGCGCCCCCCAGACGCCCGGGCGGCGCCGGGGGGAAGGAGGGGGTTCCGGGCCGGCTTCCCCCCCGTCGGGGAGGATCTCGGCGAGGTCCACCTCCAGGGCGGCGGCCAGGCTCTCGGCGTTTTCGCGCCGCACCGAGGCCGTGCGGTTGTTTTCCCACCGGCTCACGGTGTCGACGCTGACCCCCACCACCTCGGCCACATAGAGCTGGGTGAGACCCTTGGCCTCCCGGATGCGGCGGACCTTGTCGCCGTCGAGGCGCAGGGTGGGGGGTGCGGGCCGGCTCACGGCGGCCCCCCCGGGCGACCGCCGTCGGCCCGACGTCGGGTCGCGCCGACCCGACATCGGGCCGCATGGGGCCCGATGTGGATGGCGAAACGCCTCCGGGGGCCGTATAGAGGGGGTGTGACCACGGCCGAAGGCGCCACGCCGCGGTCCCGAACCCCCCCATCTCCCACAGGAGGAACGATCATGAAAACGCGCATCACCGTTCTGGCTCTCTTCGCCACCGTATGCCTCGCCGGTTCCCCGGCCCCCGCGGCCGACCCGGCGGCGGTGCCCGAAACCCTGGACCTCAACGTGCAGGTCAAGCACCCCGACGCCCCGGGCCTGCCCAAGGACGTGAAGGCCGTGCCAGGGTTCTCCCACCGGCGGCATGCCGAGGAGTACCTAAAGGGCAAGCAGGCCTTCTCCCGGTTCCCGTACGAGGACGACTTCACCTGCGCCGCCTGTCACCACACCGCCAAGACGCCCGAGGATGCCGGGTCGTGCCTGTCGTGCAAGACCGCCGACCGGATGTTCGAGGCGGCCGGGGGCCCGGGCAAGGTCAAGGCCCTCTTCCATGACCTGTGTCGGTCCTGCCACAAGGCCGTGATCAAGGCCAAGGCCGCCGAGGCCCCCACGAAATGCTCGGCCTGCCACAAGTAGGCCGCGGAGCGCTCCCCCCGGGGCGCCAGCCGCCCCGGGGGGCTCCCCGGGCCTCAGCCCTCCCGGCGCTTTCGCTCGATGCGGTCGTGGGGCCGGTCGTGGAGTTCCACCAGGGGATACTCGTCGGTGGAGGCCCGGTGGAACGCGTCCTCGGCCTCGGCCCGGCACGCGGGGCAGGCCCGCCGGGGGATCTCGACCCGCAGGGCCTTCTCGGCCGGCCGCTCCCAGCTTTCGAGAACCACGGCCCCGGCGCAGTCGTCGCACACCCGCACCCGCTCGCGCTGCTGCTCCCGGATGCCGGCCCCGTCGTAGAAGACGCTTCGGGACTCCTCGAGGTGGGTCCGGCCCCGCACGGCCTGGGCCCTGAGCTCGTCTCGGCGCCGGAACTTCTCGAGCAGGAGCTCGGCGAGCCGCTCCACGTACTGCCGGGCCCGTTCCCCCATGCGCAGGAGGCCGGGCTGGTAGTCGGGCTCCACCACGGCGCTGGTGTCGAGGCCGGCCATGGCCAGGAGGATCCCGGTGTTCACGTAGGGCAGGGCGCTTTGCACCGAGTAACCCCCCTCCAGCACGGCCACGTGGGCCCGGAGCCGCCGGGTCAGGGTGGCGTACCCCTGGGCCGTGATGGCCATGTCGGTGATCGGGTCGGTGAAGTGGTTGTCCTGGCCGGCCGAGTTCACGATGAGGTCGGGCTTCCACTCCTCCAGGATCGGGAGCACCAGGTGGTCGATCACGTGCAGGAGCCCGTCGTCGGTGGTGCCGGGGGGCAGGGGCACGTTGATCGTGGTGCCGAAGGCGTTGGGCCCCCCGAACTCGTCGGGGAACCCGGAGCCCGGGTAGAGGGTCCGGCCGTCCTGGTGAAGGGAGATGAACAGGGTGTCCGGGTCGTTCCAGTAGATGTCCTGGGTGCCGTCGCCGTGGTGGCAATCGGTGTCGACGATCGCCACCCGCAGGTCCCCGTACCTGCGGCGCAGGTGCTCGATCATCACGGCCTCGATGTTCACGATGCAAAACCCCCTGAGGCCGTGGACCACCCGGCGGGCGTGGTGGCCCGGGGGCCGCACCAGGGCGAAGGCCCGCTCCACCTCGCCCTCCATCACCCGGGTGGCGGCCTCGATGGCGCCCCCCGCGGACACCAGGTGGGACGGGCTCACGTGCCGCCGGAGGTCCGGCACCCCGGTGTGGACCCGCTCCATGTCGGCGAGCTCGGCGACCCGGGGCGGGTACTCCACAATGCCCTCGATGTCGAAGATCCCCTCCTCGAACAGCTGGTCCCGGGTGTAGAGGAGCCGCTCCTCCCGCTCGGGGTGGGTGGGGTCGATGGCCCAGTCGAAGGCCGGGAAGAACACGACGCCCGTTTTCTGGGGGGCCTGGAGCCGCATGGGGTTTCCTCCTCTACTCGACCCGGAACAGGATGCCGGGCCGGATCTGGGCCCGGAGCCGGTGGATCCGGCCGACGGTGGTGAAGCCCTCGATCACGTTGAAGCTCTCCACGTCGGTCACGTCCACGGCCGCCGCGGGGTCGAGTTCGCCCCGCGCCCGGGCCGCGGCGAGCAGGGTTTCGGTGGCCCGGGCCTGGAGGTCGGCCATGGTGAACCCGGCCGGGATCTGGTCGTACACGCCGGCCTCGGGCAGCGAGAGGTACCGCCGGGCCGTATCGGCGATGGCGTGGACCTCGGCGTTCACCCGGGCCACGGCCGCGCCCACCGCGTTCGCCACGTCGAAGTGGTTGGGCACCGTCACGGGGAGGTCGAGGGCCTCCTCCACGTAGGGAGCGAGGGCCCGGGCCGGCCCGCCCACGGCCAGAACCCGATGCGGCCGCACCCGGTGCCCCTCGAGGAGCTCGTGGAGGGTGTACACGGGCCGGGCGTTCACCTCTTCGAGCATGCGTTCCACGGCCCCGGCGATCTCCCGCCCCCAGGCGCGCAGGATCCGCCGGGCCGCCCCCTCGGGCGAGGTGCCCAGGGCTTGGGCGATGGGGGCCAGGGCCTCGAGGGCCCGGCCGCGGTTTCCCACGGCCCGGCCCAGGACCACCAGGGCGTCGGTGGGGGTGGGGTGGGTCCCCCCGAGGGCCGCGGGCGGGCCGAACCGGCGCGGCCCGATCCGGATGTGTCCGTCCTCGACCCGGACCCAGCTGTCGCCCCCGGCCGGGGCCGAACGGGTGAACAGGGCCCGGATCTGGGTGCGGTAGGGGCCGATGGTGGCCCCCTGGGGCTCCAGGAGGGGGGACCCGGCCGTAAAAAGGCACAGGTCCGTGGTGGTGCCCCCCACGTCCAGGCCGACGGTGTCGGCCTCCACCGCGTCCAGGGCCAGGGCCCCCAGGGCGCTCGCGGCCGGGCCGGAAAGGGCGGTTTCGGCCGGGTTCGCGAGGGTCCGGGCCACATGGGTTCCCCCGTCGGCCCGCAGGAGGTAGAGGGGGGCGAGCACGCTGAACCGGCGCAGGGCGTCGGTCATGGAGGCCACGAAGGTGCGGTGAAGCCGCCAGGCCCCCGCCGCCAGGTACGCCGTGGCGATCCGGCGGGGGAAGTTCAGGGTGCCGGCCACCTGGTGCCCGAGGGCCACGAACTCGAACCGGTCACCCGCGAGCTCGGCGAGCCGGCGCTCGTGGGAGGGGTTGCGGGTGGAGAACTTCCCGGCCACCGCGAGCACCCGGATGCCCGCCCGGGCGAACTCCTCGAGGCAGTGCTGGGCCTCGGCCTCCCCCAGGGGCACGATCTCCCGGCCCCGGTGGTCGATGGCCCCGGGCACCACCCGGAACCGGTCGTCCAGGGCCAGAAGCCGCGGCGAGATGCCCGGCCCGGCCGTGATCAGGGTGCCGGTGGGCTCGAGGTCGCCTTGGGCCACGGCGTTCGTCACGAGGGTGGTGCTCAGCACCACCCTGCGGACCGATCGGGGGTTGATGCCGTCCAGAAGGGCCTCCAGGGCGTCCAGGGTGCACTCCCGCAGGTCCGCGTGGGTCGGGACCTTGACCTTGTGCACCACCCGCCCTTCCTCCACGGCCACCCCGTCGGTGTGGGTGCCCCCCACGTCGATCCCCACGAAGACGCCCCTCATCGCGACTCCCTCCTCCCCAGTTCCCGAACCAGCGAACGAAGTCCCCGGCGGGGCACCTTGGCGGCCCCCTCGGTGCAAAGCTCCTGACAACAGTAGCACCGAATGCACTGCCGCGGCGAGAACGCCGGGGGGCGCCCGGGCCGCAGGGCCTGGGCCGGGCAGCTCTCCACGCACACCCCGCAGCCCGTGCACGAGCCGGGATCGAACACGGGAAGGGGCGCGGCCGCGGCCCGGATCAGATGGCGCAGGGGCCGGGGGAGGGGCCAGTCGCAGGGGCTTCCGGGTGCCGGCCGGAACCGCAGGGGCCGGGCGGGGTCCCCCACCACCTCGATCCGGGCCGGGTCGATCCGGCCGGTCCGGAGGCCCACGGCCACGGTGGGCACCTCGTCGGGCCGGAAGCCCGAGAGCCGGGTCGCGACCCAGTCGAGGGCCGGGGCGTCGGCCGAGGCCAGGAGAAGGTTTCGGCCGACGGGCGTCCCGCGGCCGGGCCCGGGCCCCTCCATGGCCACGATGCCGTCGAGCACGGTGAGGGCCGGCCCCACGGCGTGCTCCACGTCGAGGAGGTGCTGGGCGAAGGTGTCGGCGGACTTTCCGGCCCGGAAGTGGAGCCGCACCTTGCGCCGGCCGGGCACGCAGCCGAAGAGGTTCTTCACCCCCAGGGTGAGCCCCATCATGGTGTGGGTCTTCCACTTGGCGAGGTTCCACACCCGGTCGGCCTCGAGGGCCGCGGACGCGATCGCAAGCTCCCGGTACACCCGGCCCCGGGCGGCCGCCACCGGGCCCTCGCCCAGGTCCACCACCGGCACCCCGTGGCGGCGGCAGACCTCGGCCACCCCGGAGACCTCGGCGACCCGCCGGGCCGACCCGAACCCCGGGGAATCGCCCACCACGGGCCGGGCCCCCAGGTCCCGGAGGATCCCCAGGGCCGCGTCCACCACGGCCGGGTGGGTCGTGACGGCGACATCGGGCCGCCGGGCCGCGAGCAGGTTGGGCTTGACGAGCACGGCGTCGCCCCGGGCCGCGAAGGCCTCCGGACCTCCCAGGAGGGCGAGCGCCCGCTCGAGCGCGCCGCGGGCCGATGCGTAGTCCGGGGCCGAGACCACCGCGACCCGGGTCACCGGCCTTCCCCCTCGAGCCGGACGGCCTCGGCGTAGGCCTCCTGGAGCCGGCGCGTCACGGGGCCCGGCCGACCGGACCCGATCGGCCGGCCGTCCAGGGCCAGCACGGGGGCGATCTCCACCACGGAGTTCGTGAGAAACGCCTCCTCGGCCCCGGCCAGGTGGTCGGGTTCGTAGAACCCCTCGCGCACCCCGAGGCCGAGGGCGGCGGCCCGTTCCCGCACCACCTTCGCCGCCACCCCGGGCAGGCAACCGGTGTCGGGGTGGGGGGTGTGGAGCGTTCGGTCCCGGACCCAGAAGAGGTTCGAGGTGGCGCCCTCGGCCACGTGGCCCTCGGTCGTCAGGAGGACCGGTTCGGCGCCCTCGGGCACCTGCCCGAGGGCCCAGACGCTTCCCAGGTAGGCCAGGGTCTTGTGCCCCTGGAGGGCCAACCCCCGCGCCCGGAGGGGCTGGGACACGGTGCGGGCCTCCACTCCCTCGGCCCGGCGGCGGGGCAGGTCGGGGGGCAGGGGCCGCAGGGTGGCGAGAAACGTGGGGTTCGGGGCGGGGCCCGGCCGGGGCCCGGCCGGGAGCGTGCCCCGGGTCAAGGTGAACCGCACGGCCGCGTCGGCCGCGCCGTTCGCCCGGACGAGGGCCTCGATGGCCGGGTTCGGGTCCGGCGGATCCGGAAGCCCCAGGAACCGGCTCGAGGCCCTGAGCCGGTCCCAGTGGTCCGCGAGCCGAAACGCCCGGCCGCCGTAAACGCGAAGGGTCTCGAACAGGCCGTCGGCGTAGAGGAGTCCGCGGTCGGCCCCGGAAACCACCGCCGCCGCCTCGTGCACCAGCCGGCCGTTGAGCCAGGCCCAGCGGGTCATTCCCCCTCCCACACCCGGCCGGCCCCCGTGAGGACCTTCAGGAAGCTCTGGGCCTTGGTCACGGTCTCTTCGTACTCGGCCTCCGGGTCCGAGTCGGCCACGATGCCGCCCCCCACCTGGAAGTGGATCCGGTCCCCCCGGACCACGGCCGTGCGGATCGCGATGTTGAGGTCCACCCGGCCGGAGAAGTCGATGTACCCGATCGAACCGCAGTAGACCCCCCGGGCCGTGGGCTCCAATTCGTCGATGATCTCCATGGCGCGCACCTTGGGCGCGCCGGTGATGGACCCGCCGGGGAAGGAGTTGCGGATGCAGTCCACCACGTCCCGCGACGGGTGCACCCGGCCGGCCACGGTGGACACCAGGTGGTGCACGTTGGCGTAGGACTCGATCACCAGGAACTCGGGCACGTGCACGGACCGGTAGGCGCACACCCGGCCCAGGTCGTTTCGCTCGAGGTCCACGATCATGACGTGCTCGGCCCGGTCCTTTTCGCTGGCGGCGAGCCGGCGGGCGAGGTCCCGGTCCTCCTCCGGGGTTCGGCCCCGGGGAACGGTGCCCTTGATGGGGCGGGTCTCGATGTAGTCCCCGTCGATGAGGAGGTAGCGCTCGGGGGAGTTGCTGAGCACCGCGAACCCGTCGGGAAACAGGCACGCCCCAAAGGGGGCCGGGCTCGTGGTGCGTAGGCTCCGGTAGAACCCCACCGGGTCTCCGGCGAACGGGGCGCTGAACCGCTGGGAGAGGTTGGCCTGGTAGATGTCGCCGGCCGCGATGTACTCCTTGGCGCGCAGGATCGCCCGGCAGTACCCCTCGCGGGTGAAGTTGCTCTCGAGCGCCCCGGGGTCCAGGGGTGGCGGGGCTGCGGGGGGAGGGGCGCCGGCCCGGAGCAGCTCGGCCCACCGGTCGAGGGCCTCCGCCCGGTCTCCCGGGGCCCCCGAGAGGGCCAGGTGGGCCTCCCCCGTGACCGGGTCGAAGGCGGCCACGGCGTCGTACCACCCGAAAAACAGATCGGGCATCCCGAGGTCGTCCCGGGTGGTGGGCCGGATCGCCTCGATCTGGGTGAAGAGGTCGTAGGCCAGGTACCCGATGGCCCCGCCGGGTGCCAGGGGGAAGGGCCCGGCCGGCCGCCGGAACTCCCGGAGCAGGGCCCGGAGGAGCTCGAAGGGGTTCCCGCGCCAGGACTCGGTGCGGCCCTGCCGGAGCCAGTGAAGCTCTGCGGACCGGCCCTTCCCGTGGACCACCAGGAAAGGATCCGTCGCCACGAACGACCGCCGGCCCAGGGGGCCGGGGAGGCCGCTGTCGAGAAACGCCGGGTAGGGCCCCCGCGCCACGGCGTAGAAGGCCCGGTCGGCGGGGCAGGGCAGGGGAAGCGGTACGAGTTGGATGTCCATGGGAAGTCGCGGACCCGGTGCGTCAGGGGGAACGGGAGGCCAGGTTCACCCGGTCGAGAAGCCGGGGCCAGCGCAGGCGGTCGTGGTCGCAGGGCCGGCTGGGCTCGGTGCCCCGCGCGAAGGCGGCCAGGGCCTTGTCCCGGCAGTCCGGGCCGGCCCGAAGGCCGGTTCGCACATCGATCTCCACGAACGACACGCCCGGGGGCACGGGCCACGGGGGCGGGGTTTCGGCGCCGGCCGAGGCCCCCATCACGGCGGTCCACACGGGCAGGGCCGCCCGGGCCCCGGTCTCCCCCCGGCCCAGGGGGGTGTTGTCGTCGCACCCCACCCACACGGCCGCGGCGAGCCGGCTCGAAAACCCGATGAACCAGGCATCCCGCTGGTCGTCGGTGGTGCCGGTCTTCCCGGCCACCGGAAACGGGAGCCCCCGCGCCGCCCGGCCGGTGCCGTCCTGGACGACGGCCCGGAGCATGTCGGTCATGCAGTAGGCGACGACCGGATCGAGCACCCGGCGGGCCGGGGCGGGCGCCGGCCAGAGGTTCCGGCCGTCGGGGCCGTGCACGGCCTGGATCCACCGGGGCTCGGGGAGAACGCCCCCGGTGGCCGCGGCCGCGTAGGCCCGGGCGAGTTCCAGGGGGGAGGCGGCCCCGACCCCTAGGGCCTCGGCGAGTCCCTGGCCGAAGGGCCCCTTGAGCCCGAGCCGCCGGGCCAGGTCCTCCACCGGTTGCCGGCCGATCCGGTCGAGAAGCCGCACGGCCGGGAGGTTTCGGCTCCGGGCCAGGGCGAGCCGTAGGGTCATCTCCCCCTCGAACCGGCCGTCGTAGTTCATGGGCCGCCAGGGTTTGCGCGGATGGGAGCCCGGGAACTCCCCGGGGGCGTCGAGAAGGGTGTCGGCCTGGGTGAACCCCCGCTCCAGGGCCGCCAGATACACGAAGAACTTAAACGCCGACCCGGGCTGGCGCCGGGCCTGCACGGCCCGGTCGAAGGGGCTCTCGTCCCACGACCGGCCGCCCACGTGGGCCCGGACGGCGCCGGTGCGAAGGTCGAGCACCACCACCGCGCCCTGGGCCGGGGTTTTCCGCCCGGGGTGCCGGGCGTCCACGGCCCGAAGCCCCTCGGCCAGGGCCGCCTCGGCGGCCTCCTGGAGGGACGGGTCGAGGGTGGTGTACACCCGCAGGCCCCCCTGGTACACGGGATCGAGCCCCAGGGTCTCCACGAGCTCGCGCCGGACCCGCTCCACGAAATAGGGGGCCCGCACGGGGCGCTGGGGCGGCCGGGAGGGAAGGGGCGCCTCGGCCGCCCGGGCCGCCTCCTCCGGGTCGGCCCAGCCCAGGTCGGCCATGCGCCGGAGCACCAGGTTTCGCCGGGCGCGGGCCTTCTCCGGGTTCCGGAAGGGGTCGTAGCGGGCCGGGGCCTTGGGGAGGGCCGCCAGGAGCGCCGCGTCGGCCAGGGTGAGCTCCGACGGGGTCTTGCCGAAATAGGCCCGGGCGGCCGCGCCCACGCCGTAGGCGCCGTTCCCCAGGTAGATCTGGTTCAGGTAGAACTCCAGGATCTCCCGCTTCGTGTACCGTCGCTCGATCTCAAGCGCCAGCAGGGCCTCCCGGAGCTTGCGCCGGAGGGTGCGCTCGGGGGCCAGAAAGAGCACCTTGGCGAGCTGCTGGGTGATGGTGGACCCGCCCTCCACCACCCGGCCCTCCAGGACGTCCACGGCCAGGGCCTTGAGGATCCGGCCCACATTGAGCCCGAAATGCTCGAAGAACCGGTGGTCCTCGATGGCCAGAAAGGCCCGGACCGCGTGGGGGGGGAGGTCGTCGAGGGTCACCGGGATCCGGGTCTCCACGCTGAACTCCGCCAGGAGCGACCCGTCGGCCGCGTACACCCGGGTGGCCGCGGGCGGCCGAAACGCCTCGAGCCGGGACACCTGGGGGAGTCCCTGGGCCAGCACCACGAGGGCGGCGGCGGCGAAGCCGAGGGCCGCGGCCGCCGGAACCGCCAGCACGGCGAGGATCCGCCTCACTGCTCGGTCTCCGCCTTTCGGGCGCGGTCGCGGGCCTCGTAGGCCTCGATGATCTCCTGGACCAGGGGGTGGCGCACCACGTCGTCCCGGGTGAACCGGCAGAACCGGATGCCCGGGATCCCGCTCAGGAGCGTCTCGGCCTCCACCAGGCCCGATACCGTTCCCGGCGGAAGGTCCACCTGGGTCACGTCGCCGGTGATCACGGCCTTGCTGTCGAACCCGAGGCGGGTGAGGAACATCCGCATCTGCTCCGAGGTGGTGTTCTGGGCCTCGTCCAGGATGACGAAGGAGTCGTTCAGGGTGCGGCCCCGCATGAACGCCAGGGGGGCCACCTCGATCACACCCCGTTCGATGAGCTGGGCGGCCCGGTCGAAATCCATCATGTCGTGCAGGGCGTCGTAGAGGGGCCGAAGGTACGGGTTCACCTTCTCGTAGAGGGTGCCGGGCAAAAACCCCAGCCGCTCCCCGGCCTCCACCGCCGGGCGGGTGAGGATGATCCGCTTCACCAGGCGCTTGGCGTGGGCCGAGATGGCCATGGCCATGGCGAGGTACGTCTTGCCGGTGCCGGCCGGCCCGATGCCGAACACGATGTCGTGGGACCGGATGGCCTCGATGTACTCCTTCTGGGCCAGGCTCTTGGGGCTGATGACCCGGCGGTCGGCCGCGATGTAGACGGCGTCGAGGAAGATGTCCTTCAGCCGGGCCCGGCGGTTCGCCCGAAGCACCCGCACGGCGTGATCGATGTCGGCCCGGTAGAGGGGGTACCCCTCCTTCACGAGCTCGTAGAGTTGCTCGAGCACGGCGGCCGCCAGCGCCGCCGCGTCCGGCTCCCCCCGGACGAGGATCACGTTGCCCCGGCACGACACCGTCACGTCCCGGATCACGTGGGCGAGCTCCTTGAGATGGGCCTCCCGTTCGCCCACCAGGGCCGCCAGGTGGCGGGGGTCGTCGAGCTCCACCCGTTCCACCGCCTCGGTCATGGGCCTCCTCCCGCCGCGGTCCCGATCACCTGTACCTCCACGCGCCGGGTCCGGGGGCGGTTGTCGAAATCGCACAGGACGAACTGCTGCCAGGTGCCCCGCACCACCCGGCCGCCCCGCACCAAAAACGAGAGGTCCGGCCCCAGGAGCGCGGCCCGCACGTGGGCGTACCCGTTCCCGTCCCCCCAGGCCCGGTCGTGGTGGTAGGGGACGCCCGCGGGGGCGAGCCGCTCCAGGAGTTCGGCCAGGTCCCGGACCACCCCGGGCTCGAACTCGATCGTCGTGAGCCCGCCCGTGGAGCCGGGAACGAAGCAGGTCCCGAGGCCGTCGGCTACCCCCCAGGAGGCCACGAGGCGCTCCAGGTCGGGGGTGAGGTCCAGGGTGTGCCCGGTGCCCCGGGTCTCGACGGTGAGCGTACCGTTCCAGACGCGCATGACCCCCCGTCCTCAGGAGAGGGTGAAGAGGTCCTCGGCCGCCCGCACCCGGTCGTGGAGCTCGGCCAGGACCTCCTCGGCGTCCCGGGGCGTAGTGATGCGGGCGAGCGCGAGGCTCGGCTCGTCGAGCGGATAGGCGAGCCCGTCGGCCCCCAGGCCCTGGCCCAGGGCCATGGTGAAGGCGTCGGCCAAGTGGGAGAGCTGGGCGAGCGCCGGGTCCACCGTGGCCCGGGCCGGGTCGTGGTGGCAGCGCACCGATTCCACCAGGGCCTCCGGGAACCCCCAGCGCTCCAGGAGCCGGGCGCCCACCTCGGGGTGCGGTAGCCCCACCACCCGGGCCTCGGCCTCCTGCCAGCCCATCCCCTCGTCGTCCACGAGTCTTCGGATCTCGGCGACCGCCGGCGCCACGAACTCGGCGAGAACGATCTTCCCGATGTCCTGGAGGAGTCCGGCGGTGTAGGCCGTGCCCGGGGAAGGGTACCGGGCCCGCTCGGCCAGGAGCTCGGCCGCAAGCGCCGCCGTGACCGAGCTGCGCCAAAGCTCGCCGGCGGCCAGGGCGTACCCGTCCTGGGCCGGGGTGAGGTAGCGGCTCGCGAGCACCGTGAGCGCGATCTGCACGATCTTCCGGAGTCCCAGAAGGCTCGTGGCCTGCCGGACCGAGGTCACCCGGGTCCGGAGCCCGTAGATCGGGGCGTTGCAGGCCCGGAGCACGTTGGCCGTCATGGCCGGGTCCCGCTCGATCCACTCGGCCACCCGGGCCAGGTCCACATCGGGGTCCTGGGCGGCGTTCAGAAGGCGCACCGCCACGGCCGGCATGGGCGGGAGGGTGTCGAGCCGGCTCAGGATGGTCTCGATCGTCACAGCACTTCCTCCCCCACGCCGAGCAGCCGCACCTTCACCCTCCCGTCCGAAAGCCACAGTTCCATGGACCGGCCCACGGTGCCCCCCAGGCTCGTTCCGAGCACGGGAATCCGTTCGAGGCGGCACAGGCCGAGCAGGGCCTCGGCGTTTCGGCGTCCGATGTCGAAGATCGCGGTCTGCCCGAGCATGTTGGCTCCACCGGCGAGCTTGGCCACGAGGTCCTGGCGGCGGCCCCCCGCGGCCTCCACCGCCCGCAGGAGCTCGTAGAACCCGCTGTCGGCGTACATGAACGGGTTGAACTCCCGGGCCGAGGACCGGAACCGGGAGTCGGGCAGCATGACGTGCAGAAGCCCCCCCACCCGCCGAACGCGGTCGTAGAGGGCGAGCCCCACGCAGGACCCGAGGGCGTAAGTGACCACCGAGTCCGTCGGGTCCGCGCTGACCTTGGCGTCCGATATGCCCACCACGAGCGTTTCCGCCATGGAGCCTCCCTGGGGTGAAGGGGGAGAATACCAGACGGCCGCCGAAAAGCGAAAGACGCGCGGGCCGCGGATCCGGGCGCCGGACCGCCCCCGAGCGCCGTTTCCAACCCGACGCCGACCGGGCGAGCGTTCTTGAAGCCCTGTTGGCCGTTTGTTATAAAGGGCGCCGGTTTTGGCCGGCGCTCGGGCCGGCCCTGTGGGATCGAGGAGGAGCGATGCCTGTCATCACGATTTCGAACCAGTTTGGGGCCGGCGGGCCGGAGATCGGGAGGGAACTGGCCAAGCGCCTGGGGATCGATTACCTGGACAAGGAGATCATCCACCGGGTCGCCCTCGAGGTGAACGTCCCGGACGAGGACGTCGAGGAGTTCGAGGAGGAGCACCACAGCAAATTCAAGAGCTTCTTCTCGACGATCTTCGACCTGGACGCCCTCAAGAAAAAGGCCAAGACCCGGCCGGAGCAGTTCGAGGAGGGGTACGACGAGCGCGACAAGATCCCGTTCCACTACCGGGTGGACGGGTGGATCGACAGCGACATCTACAAGCAGATGATCGTCAAGGTCATCACCGCCCTCGGGCAGCGCCGGGGGGTGGTGATCGTGGGCCGGGGCGGCCAGGTGATCCTCAAGGACAACCCCCGCACCCTCCACGTGCGGATCGTGGCCAACGAGGACGATCGTGTCGCGTGGACCGCCCAACGCCGGGGTCTCTCCCTGGACGAGGCCCGGGACTTCGTGCACCGGGTGGACGCCCGCAGCCACGACTACCTGCGGTTCTACTTTGACGTCGATCCCGACGAGCCCACCCTGTATCACCTGATCCTGAACACGAGCCGGATCGACCGCGGCCGGTGCGTGGACATCCTCGAGGGCCTGGCCCGGGATCTCGCGGCCGCTGAGCCCGCCGAGGAGGAGTAGCAGGATTCAAGTTCCTCCTCCCCGCCGCCGATCCCTATCCGGTAGGAACGGTCGGGATGGGGGCGCAAGGAGGTGTCCGGTGCGCAAGGCGGTGATCGGGGGGATCTTGTTCCTGATCGGGATCGCGGCGCTGCCCAGGGCGGCGCGGGCGGGGGAGGTGAGCCAGTACCTGGTGGACGGCCGCGTGTACGTGGCGGTGCTCCTCGACGCCGAGGGCCGGGCCGGCGAGGTGGCCTGGACCGATACCGTGACCGGCCAGCGGGGGGAGGCGCCGTGCTGGCGCGCGGAGGACGGCCGATTGCTGGTGGGGTTGCCCTCGGGCCGGGTGGCCGAGGCCCACCTGTTGCCCCGGCTGGCCCTGGTGCTCGACCGACCGCCGTGGGGAGGCGCGGGGCGGTCCCTGGGGGTCAGCCTGGATTGACCCGAGAGGTTACCGACACGAAGGGCCCGGCGACGGGCCTTTCGTTTTGGGCTTGACTTACGCAAAACTTACGCATAGTCTTTTGGTCGTTGGTCGTTGGTCGTTGGTCGTTGGTCGTTGGTCGTTGGTCGGGTGCGAGGGATGCGCCCCGCACTGCGAGCGCCCGGCCGCGCCCGTCACCTGGTCTGAGCCACGCGGAGCCCCCATGGCCCCTCCGAAACTTACCCCGAAACAGAAAAGGGTCCTCGAGTTCGTGCGCGGGTACTGGGCGCGGCACGGCGTGGCGCCCACCCAGCAGGAGATCGCCCGGCACTTCGGGTTCCGCTCGCTCGGCACGGTGCAAAACTACCTCAAGCGCCTCGAGGCCCAGGGCGTCCTCCGCAGGGAGTGGAACGCGAGGCGGTCCCTGGAGGTGGGGGGCACGGCCCCGGAGACGCGGGCGGGGGCCGAGTTGCCCCTCCTGGGGTACGTGGCGGCGGGGAAGCCCATCGAGGCGGTGGAGGCGCCCGAGACCTTCGAGGTGCCGGCCTCCATGGCCGGGGCGGGGGAGCGGTTCGTGCTCCGGGTCAAGGGGGACTCGATGGTGGAGGACGGGATCCTCGACGGGGATTACGTGGTGGTGGAGAAGCGGGAGACGGCCCGGCCCGGGGACACCGTGGTGGCCGTGGTGGACGGCGAGGCCACGGTGAAGCGGTTCCATCCCGGGCGGGGCGAGATCGAACTGTGGCCGGCCAACTCGGCCATGGAGCCCATCCGGGTTACGCCGGACCAGGAGTTCCGGATCGTGGGGCGGGTGGTCGGGGTCATCCGGTTTTGCCGGTGAGGAGGAAGCCGTGAGCCGTCTGGAGCGCACCGTCCAGGGGTTTGCCGCCGCCGTCGGGTTCTGGCTGGGGTTCCTGTGGGCCCTGGAGCGCTGGGTGCCGGGGATGGGTTCGGTTCTGGCGGCCGGGGCCGGCCCCGGGGCGGCCGTGGCCGCCGGGTTCGGGCTGGGCGCCGCCTGGCTGTGGCCCGGGGGGGGGCCGCGGGGCGGCCTGCGCATGGTGGTGGCCCCGACCGGCTTTGCCCTCGCCTTCCTCGCCGGCGCCGGCCTGACCTCCCTGGCCCTCCGCCTGGCCCAGGCCCTCACGGGCTAGCGCCGCCGCGTCTCGTGAGGCCCGCAACGTTTCCCCCCGAAAAGCAGCACCTCGATCTCACGCCACGGTACGGACGGTTTCCACTTCTTGGCCTCACGCCACGCACGCAACGAACGCCACGTTAGGTTATTCGTTGTTCGCCGTTGGCTGCCGGCCTCCTCGCAAGCGGCGGCAGTTTTGCCCGTCCGCCCGTCCACGCGTCCTAACGTCCGCGCACCCCCCCTTTGCCCTCCCCGGCGCCTTGTGCTACAAGCGAACGGCGTTCTCCAGCCCACCACCCTAGGTTCGAGAGGGGGATTCATGCACAGCCGCAAGATCTTCGTCGCCCTGGGGTTCCTCGCCCTCCTCGGGTTCGCCGCCTGCTCCAAGAGCCCGGAGGAGAAGTTCGCCCTCCACAAGGCTCGCGGCCACGCCTACCTCGAGGACGGGAAGATCGACGAGGCGATCCTGGAGCTCCGGGGCGCCCTCCAGGTCAAGCCGGACTCGCCCGAGGTGCTGTTCGACCTGGGGGAGGCCCTGCTTCGCAAGGGGCAGATCCGGGAGGCGTACCAGGCGTTCCGCAAGGTCTCCGAGCTCGAGCCCGACAACCTGGACGTCCAGATCCGGCTCGGGAACCTGGAGCTCCTCGCCAACATGGCGGCCGAGTCCCGGGGGAGGGCCGAAAAGGTGCTGGCCGACGCCCCCGACCGGGCCGACGCCCACCTGCTCCTCGGGAAGGCCTACCTCCGGGAGAAAAAGCTCGACGAGGCCCTGGCCCAGTTCGACAAGGCCATCGAGCTCGACCCTGAAAACGCCGGCTACCACCTCGTCAAAGCCACGGCGCTTCTGGCGGGGAACCGCCTCGCCGAGGCCCGGAAGGCCGTGGACCGGGCCCTGGAACTCGACCCCGCGAGCCGCGACGGCCTGTTGCTGCTGGCCCAGATCGCCGACCTCCAGAAGGACTCCGAGGCCGTGGACCGGGCGTTCACCCAGGCCCTCAACACCTCCCCCGACGACCCCGCGGTGTGGCTGAGTTACGGGAACTACTGGATGACGAAGGGCGAGGTGGACAAGGCCATCGACGCCTTCCGGAAGGCCGGGGAAAAGGAGAAGAACACCACCCGGGGCTGGGAGAAGGTGGCTGAGATCGCCCTGGCCCGCCGCGACCTGGACCTCGCCCGGGAGGCCGTGGCCAAGATCCGGGAGAAAAACCCCAAGAGCGCCGCGGCCCTCTTTTACGAGGGTCGGATCCTGCTCCAGGAGCGCAAGTTCAGCGAGGCCTCGGCCCGGCTGGCCCAGGTGCTCGAGCAGTACCCCGAACACCCCGAGGCCCACTACTTCCAGGGCCTCGCCCACTACGGCGCCGGAAGCCTCGAGCTCGCCCAGGCCGACCTGGAGAAGGCCGTCCAGCTGAATCCCGGGTTCTACAAGGCCCGGATGCTCCTGGCCCAGGTGCTCCTCGACCGGCGGGATTTCGAGGGGGCCCTCAAGGCCACCGATCCCCTGGTCTCGACCCCCAAGATCCACACCGAGGCCGTGCTCATCCGGGCCACGGCGCTGCTCGGCATGGACAAGCTGAAGGAGGCGAAAACGCTCCTCGAGGCCCTGGTCAAGGCCGTGCCGGGCCACGGCCGGGCCTGGGAGCGGCTCGGGGTCACCTATGCGGGGTTGAAGAAGCCCGACGAGGCCCTGAAGGCGTTCCGCAAGGCCATGGAGGCCGACCCGGCGAACCTGCGGCCGGTGGTCCTGGCCTCGGCCCTCCTCACGGCCCAGAAGAAGACGAAGGAGGCCGTCGCCCTGGTGGAGGAGCACATCCGGAACGGCGGCGACACGGCCGCCGCCCGGATCCTGCTCGCGAAGACCCGGCTCGCGAACAAGGACGTGGAGGGCGCCCGGAAGGACCTCGAGAAGGCGATCGAGCTCGACGAGAACGCGGCCGAGGCCTACCTGCTCCTGGCGCGGCTCCAGAGCGGCCCCGATGCCGGCGACAAGGCCCTGGCCGAGCTCGAGAAGGCCCTGGAGAAGCGGCCCGACTACCTGCCCGCCTGGGTGCTCAAGGGTTCCCTCCACGACCTGCGGGCCGAGTACGACCAGGCCAACGAGGCCTACCGCAAGGTGCTCGAGCGAAACCCCGACTTCATCCCGGCCCTGAACAATCTGGCCTGGAACCTCTCGGAGCACGGGGGAAACCTCGACGAGGCCCTCAAGTTCGCCGAGCACGCCGTGGAGCTCGCCCCCGAGTCGCCGCCCTTGAACGACACCCTGGGCTGGATCTACGTGAAGAAGGGGGTACCCCTGAAGGGGCTGCGGCACCTGGAGATCGCGGCCGAGGGCCTGCCCGAAAACCCGGTGGTCCAGTACCACCTGGGCGTGGCCTACGCCCGGGCCGGCGAGAAGGCCAAGGCCCGGAAGGCCCTGGAAAAGGCGCTCCAGATTGCCAAGACCTTCCCGGGCGCCGAGGAGGCCCAAAAGGAGCTCGAGGCCCTCAAAGCCGACTGAGGCACGGTGGACGTTAGGACGCTGGGACGTTAGGACGGGGGGACGCGCGAACGTTGGGTCGTCACGTCCGCACGTCAACGCGTCCTAGCGTCCGCACGGTCGAACGTCCGCACGGTCAAACGACCAACGCCCCCGTCGTGGCCTTAGCGAGTCTCGCGAGAGTTCTACGGCCTTACTCGGCAAACATCTCGGCCAACACGTCCAGGACCCGACGGGCGGTTTCCGGGTCGAGGGTGCCGAGGCGCTTGACGAGGCGCCTTTTGTCCACGGTGCGGATCTGGTCGAGGACGACGGAACCGTTCTTCCCTTGGAACACGACCGGTACGCGGGTGGGGTAGGATTTGCCGGCCGTGGTCATGGGAGCCACGATCACGGTGCGGATGTGGCGGTTCATTTCGTCGGGGGAAATCACGACACACGGGCGGGTCTTCGGATCTCGGACCCCACCGTCGGATCCAGGGAGACGAGCCACACCTCGAAACGGCTCACTCCCATTCCCACTCGTCCTCATCCCAGGAGGTCCACGTGATTCCGTCGGGATCGAGCAGGGCGTCGTCGCCCGATGCCGCCATCGCACGAAACGCCCGATCCCACCCCTGTCTCGGTTTGGCCGGCCGGATCACGAGGCGGCCTTCGGAAGGTTCCAGAATCACCTCACCCCGGAGTCCGCACTGCTCCAAGATCGGTTTTGGGATACGGATGCCTTGGGAGTTCCCGATCCGGATAATCTTGGCGACGACACCGGGCATGGCGGGCCTCCATATGGTGGTGGATATACAATGTATGCCCAGTATGCGGAACGGGGGGGCGGCGCGCAAGGCAACGGTCGCAAGTAGCTTCGGCTAGGCGGCTGGGCTGCTCGGCAGTTAGGCGGCCAAGAACATTCGGGATTCCGGCGTCGGATCTCGGTGGTCGTACGTCGACGAAGCCCGCCCGTCCATACGTCCTAACGTCCGCACGGCCAAACGACCAACGACCTCAACTGCCGTGAATCGTGAAGTCGTAAATGGTAAATGGTCCGCGAGTTCGGCGCGCCGGGGGGACGTGCGAGTGTGCGGACATTAGGACGGGAGGAGGTGGTACGGCCAACGACAAACGACCTGCGACTTACGACCCCCGGTTCTTGACCCGTGGCGAGCTTGGCGA
>NZ_BAAHXI010000056.1:0-26543 GCF_054656955.1 Deferrisoma palaeochoriense | reverse complement strand
CCCCCCCCCCCCCCCCCCCCCCCCCCCCCCCCCCCGGGTCCGGGGGGGGTGCTCTGGAGTTACCCCGAGGGGCTGGAGGAGCTCATCCGGGGGCTCGTGGCCGCCGTCGGGCCGGAGAGGGTCCGGACGGGGGCGGCGGCCGAGGCGCTGGAACGGAGGGGCGATACCTGGACGGTGCGGTTCCCCGACGGGACGGTGGCGGAGGCCGACGCCCTGGTGCTCGCGGTGCCGGCCTACGACGCGGCGCGGCTCGTGGGGCCCCTGGACGAGCGGCTGGCCGCTCTTCTTCAAGCGATCCCCTACGTGCCGGCGGCCGTGGTGTGCACCGGGTTCGGCCGGGAGGCCGTGCCCCACCCCCTGGACGGGTTCGGGTTCCTGATCCCCAAGTCCGAGGGCCGGCGGATCCTAGGATCCCTGTGGAGTTCCTCGATCTTCGCCCACCGGGCCCCCGACGGCCGGGTGCTCCTCACCCAGATCCTGGGAGGGGCACGGAACCCGGAGCTCGTGGGCCTGGGAGACGAGGAGCTCACCCGGGTGGTTCGGGAGGAACTTCGGATCACCCTCGGGATCGAGGCGGAGCCCGAGTTCGTGTGGATCCGGCGGTGGGAACGGGCCATCCCCCAGTATGTCGTGGGCCACGGGGAACGGCTCCGGGAGATCGAGGCCCGGGTGGAGGCCCTGGGGGGCGTGTACCTCGCCGGGAACGCCTTCTACGGCATCGGGGTGAACGACTGCACGGCCCGCGGCGAGGAGCTGGGGCCGCGGGTCGCGACGCAACTGGCAGCGGTCTGACATTCAACCCGGCGCCAATAGAGGCGCGCAATGGGGTGGCCAGGGCATGGGACCTGCCTCCGGCCGGGCGTGAGTGCGGCATCCGGCTTACGCTGCATCCGGCACTCAGCCGCGTGGGTGGAACCAGTTAAGAACTCTGGGCGTTTTTGCCGATTCGGTTGGGCGCAAGAGCCCCAGTCGTTGGCTGAGTGCCGGATGCAGCGACTGTAGGAGCCACGCCCGGCGCTCCAGCAGGCCCCATGCCCCTGACCGTGCCTATTTGGCCGCCGGAGCGATAACCCCGCCGGACGGGTTGCCGACCGGGGGGAGGATCCCCGCGTCCGGCAATCTTTTCGTCGGGATTCGGGATGGGAAACGGAGTCGCCCGGGACATGAGCGAATACGATCTGATCGTCGTGGGGGCCGGTCCGGCCGGGGTGAGCGCCGCGATCGAGGCGGCCCGGGGGGGGCTTCGGGTGGCGCTCCTCGAACGGGGGCCGTACCCGGGGGCCAAGAGCCTGATGGGCGGCGTGCTCTACACGGACGTGCTGGCGGAGCTCGTGCCCGACTTCCGGGAGCGGGGCGCGCCGCTGGAGCGGCACGTGGTGCGGCGGGGGCTTTCGGTGCTCTCGGTCGACGCCGAGATGAGCCTGGGGTTCCGGACGCGCCGGTGGGACGAGCCGCCCCACAACCACTCCTACACGGTGCTCCGGGCCCGGTTCGACCGGTGGTTCGCCGAAGTGGCCGAGGCCGAAGGGGTGGAGGTGGTGAGCGGGGTCGTGGTGGACCGGGTGGTGCGGGACGCCGACGGCCGGGTGGTGGGGGTTTCGGCCCGGATGCCCGAAGGGGAGGATCCGGAAGCGGGCATGCTCCAGGCGCCCCTGGTGATCCTGGCCGAGGGCGCGAACGCGCTCCTGGCCGAGGCCGAGGGGCTCCGGCCGCGGCCTTCGCCGAAGCACATGGCGCTCGGGATCAAGGAGACCCTGGGCCTTCCCCGCGCGGTGATCGAGGACCGGTTCGGGCTCGAGGGCGACCAGGGGGTGGCATGGGAGTACGTGGGGGATGCCACCGGGGGGCTCCGGGGGGCCGGGTTCGTGTACACGAACCGGGAGAGCCTTTCGGTGGGGCTCGTGGTGTTCGGGTCGGACCTCGCCGCCCAGGGGACGACCCCGGTCGATCTCCTCAACCGGTTCAAGGCCCACCCGGCCGTCGCCCCGCTGGTGCGAGGCGCCGAGCTTCTGGAGTACGGGGCCCATCTGCTGCCCGAGACGGGCTACGACCGGCTGCCGATCCTGTTCCGGGACGGGGTGCTCCTGGTCGGGGACGCGGCCGGGCTGGTGAGCACCTCCCCGAGCCACGAGGGGTCCAACTACGCGATGGCCTCGGGCCGGATGGCCGGGCAGACGGCGGTCGAGGCCCATCGGAAGGGGGATTTCTCGTCCGCAACCCTTTCCGGGTACCGCAGGCGGCTCGAGGTGAGCTTCGTGCTCCAGGACATGGCCCACTACCGCGCCTGGCCGGGGTTCCTGGAGCAAAACCCCCACGTGTTCACCCGGTGGCCGGCCGCGTTCGCGGAGATGGCCGAGGCGTGGCTCCGGGTGGGAGGGGGGCCACGGTCGGAGCGGGGGGCCGAGATCTGGGACCTGTTCCAGCGCCGCATCGGCATCTGGCCGTTTGCGACCACGGCCTTTCAGATGCGAAACGCCCTGCGGGTCCTCGGGTACGGGAAGACCGACAAGATCCTGGAATACCTGGCGAAGAACTGGTAGAGGCCGTTCGAGGACCGGAGGAGGGCGGCGGTGACGCGGCAATCGGAACGTCCCCCCACCGTGGAGGAGCGCCTGGCGGCCAACGAGGTTCGGCCCGACCGGGCATCCCATCTCGGGCTCGTGGACGAGGCGGCCTGCGCCCGGTGCGAGCGGCGCGAGTGCACCACGGTGTGCCCGGCCGGCACGTACCGGTGGAGCGAGGAGGCAGGCCGGCTCGTAATCAGCTTCGAGAACTGCCTCGAGTGCGGGGCTTGCCGCCTGGTGTGTCCCCACGCCAACATCTCGTGGCGGTACCCCATGGGCGGCATGGGAATCTGTTACCGGTACGGGTGACCGGGAGCCGATCGGGGCCGGACCGGGTCCTGCCCGCGGGCTCCGATCCGCCGCCCCCGGCGGCAAGGGCGCCGTGTCGCCGCGAGGAGTTCGCGGGGGGCCCACGAACCGCGAGGGCGGAAGCGCGAGGGGCCAGGCCTCCCGGCTTCCGCCGCCTCCCCGTTTTCCAGCCATCGAAGGAGGTCATCCATGGAGTTTCCCCGACTGAGGATGCGTCGGCTGCGCCGAAACGAGACCCTGCGCCGGATGGTGCGGGAAACCCTGCTCACCCCGGACGATTTCATCTACCCGCTGTTCGTGCGGGAGGGCACGGGGGTCCGGAACCCCATCGCCTCCATGCCCGGTCAGTTCCAATTGTCGGTGGACGAGGCGGTCAAGGATGCCCGCACGGCGTGGGACCTCGGCGTGCCGGCCGTGATTCTGTTCGGCATTCCCGACCACAAGGATGCCGTCGGGTCCGGGGCCTACGACGACGAGGGTGTCGTGCAGCGTGCGGTGCGCGCCCTCAAGGACGCCCTGCCCGATCTGTGCGTGATCACCGACGTGTGCCTGTGCGAGTACACCGACCACGGCCACTGCGGGGTGATCCGGGACGGCGACGTGGCCAACGACGAGACCCTGGACCTCCTGGTGCGCGAGGCCCTGAGCCACGCCCGCGCCGGTGCCGACATGGTGGCGCCCTCTGACATGATGGACGGCCGGGTGGGAGCCATCCGCTCGGCCCTCGACGCCGAGGGGTTCGGCGGTGTGCCGATCATGGCCTACGCGGCGAAGTTCGCCAGCACCTTCTACGGTCCGTTTCGGGACGCGGCCGAGTCGCCCCCCAAGTTCGGCGACCGGCGGTCGTACCAGATGGATCCGGCCAACGCCGAGGAGGCCCTGCGGGAGGTGGACCTCGATATCCGAGAGGGCGCCGACATCGTGATGGTGAAGCCGGCCCTGCCCTACCTCGATGTGATCCGCAAGGTGAAGGACACGTTCGGCTACCCCACGGCCGCCTACAACGTGAGCGGCGAGTACGCCATGGTGAAAGCCATGGAGCGCCTGGGATGGGGCGACGGGGCCGGGCTCATGATGGAAAGCCTGTTGAGCATCAAGCGAGCCGGGGCCGACATGATCCTGACCTATTTCGCGGTCGAGGCGGCCCGCCTGCTCCAGGGGTGATCGACCGGGCGGGCGCCGGCTGGCATCCGGGACTTCCGGGAGACGGGATTCGGAGCGAGGACGCCATGGGGCAGACGAAACGGTGGCGGCGGGAAGGCCGGCGGTTGAGGGGCCTGGGCCCCTTGGCTGCGGCGGTGGGGATCTGGATGGCGGTGGCGCCGCCGGCGTGGGCCGGCATCGCGGTGGCCCGGAGCGCCTTCTGCCGCGCGGTGGAGGCCCGGGAACCGGTGGGGGAGGCCACGGTGTTCCCGGCCGACGTGGGGGAGGTAACGTTCTTCACCCAGATCGTTGGTGCCGGAGAGGCGGACCAGGTGCTCCACGTCTGGATCTACGACGGCCGGGAGATGGCCATTGTCCCCCTCGATGTGGAGGGGCCGTCGTGGCGGACCTGGAGCACGAAGCGCATCCTCCCCGAGTGGAAGGGGGACTGGATCGTCGAGGTGCGCACCGTGGACGGGGAGGTCGTTCACGAGGCCCGCATGCGGATCGAGTAGCCCATGGCCCGCTACGTCTTGGTGGACGGCACGAACCTCCTGTACCGGGCCTACCACGCCATCCAGGGGCTCCGGACCTCGACCGGGTTGCCCACCCAGGCCGTGTACGGGTTGGCGACCATGGTCCTGAAGGCCCTTCGGGAACAGGATCCGGACGGCATCGCGGTGGTGTTCGATGCGCCCGGGCCCACCCAGCGCCACGCCGCCTACGCGGAGTACAAGGCGAACCGGGAGGAGACCCCGGAAGACCTCAAGCCCCAGATCCCTTACGCGTTGAAACTTCTGGAGGCCATGGGGGTGCCGGTGCTCCAGGTGCCGGGGGTCGAGGCCGACGACGTCCTGGGCACGCTGGCGACCCGGCTCGCTCGGGAGGGGCACGAGGTCTGGATCGTCACCGGGGACAAGGACTTCTGCCAGTTGGTCTCCGACCGGATCCGGCTCCTCGACACCATGCGCGACCGGGTCACCGACCCCGACGCGGTGCGGGAGCGCTTCGGTGTGGGGCCCGAGCGGATCGTGGATCTGCTCAGCCTCACCGGGGACACGATCGACAACGTGCCGGGCGTGCCGGGGATCGGGGTGAAAACGGCGGCCAAGTTGCTCAACGAGTACGGTTCCCTCGAGGGGGTGCTCGAGCACGTGGACGAGGTGGGAGGCAAGCGCGGCGCGGCGCTCCGGGAGAACCGGGACCGGGTGCTCGCCAACCGCGAGTTGGTCACCATCCAGACGGATCTCGACCTCGATGTGGCGCCGGAGTCGCTTCGACGCCGGGAGCCGGACCGGGCGGAGTTGGCGCGGCTCCTGCGGGAACTGGAGTTCCACCGGCTTCTGGACGAGTTCGGGCTTGCGGATCAGGGGGAGGCGCCGGCGGGGGCCTCCGAGGGGGGGCCAGGGCCCGAGCCTGAGGGGGAGTGGGTGGGGATCGTGGGCCCGGACGACGGGGAATGGGACCTCGCCGATGCCCGGGAGGCGCTGCGGGTGGGACCGGGCGCCATCCCCGACGAGTGGCGCCGGCGGCTCGAGGACCCGGACGTCCCGGTGGTGGGCCACGGGCTTAAGGAGGCCCGCCGGGAATTGGCCCGGCAAGGCGTCCGGCTCGAGGGCGTCCGGTTCGACACCGAGGTGGCGGCCTACCTGTTGGTTCCCGGGCGCCGGGCGTACCCCCTGGAGGATCTGGCCCGGAGCCGGGGGGTGCCGCTCGACGGCCGTCCGGGTGCGAAGGCCGCCGCGGCCCGCCGGCTCGCCGCCGTGCTGGGCGGGGAGTTGGAGGCGGCGGGTCTTCGCCGCCTGTACGAGGAGATCGAAAATCCCCTCATCCCGATCCTGGCCGACATGGAGGTGCGGGGGATCCGGGTGGATGTGGCCGCGCTGGAGGATCTGAGCCGGGAGTACGCCGAACGGCTCGAAAAGATCGAGGCGCGGATCTTCGAGGCCGCGGGCGAGCGGTTCAACCCCAACAGCCCCAAACAGCTCTCCCGGATCTTGTTCGAGAAGCTCAAGCTCCCCGTCATCAAGAAAACGGCCACCGGCTTCTCCACCGACGCCTCGGTGCTCGAGGAGTTGGCGGCGCTGCACCCCTTGCCCGCGCTCCTTTTGGAGTACCGGAGCCTCGCCAAGCTCAAATCGGGGTTCCTCGACGCCCTCCCGAAGCTCGTGGATCCGGAGGACGGCCGGATCCACACCACGTTCCACCAGACGGTCACGGCCACGGGCCGGCTGAGTTCCTCGAACCCCAATCTCCAGAACGTGCCGATCCGGGGAGAAGAGGGGCGCCGGATCCGGCAGGCGTTCGTGGCCGATCCGGGGCATCTCCTGGTGAGCGCCGACTACTCGCAGATCGAGCTTCGGATCCTGGCCCACCTCTCCGGAGATCCAACGCTTTTGGAGGTGTTCCGGACCGGGCGCGACGTCCACACCGAGACCGCGAGCCGGATCTTCGGGGTGCCGCCCGAAAGGGTGGACGAGCGCATGCGCCGGGAGGCCAAGACCGTGAACTTCGGCATCCTCTACGGCATGAGCCCGTTTGGCCTGGCCCGCCAGCTCGGGGTGACCCAGGAGACGGCGCGGAAGATGATCGAGGCGTATTTTCACCAGTTCGGGGCGGTGAAGGGGTTCCTGGACGGGCTGGTGGAGAAGGCGCGGAAGACCGGGTATGCCGAGACGCTTTTCGGCCGGCGCCGGCCGATCCCCGAGCTCCGCTCCCGCAACCGGGCCCAGAGGGAGTTCGGGGAGCGGCTCGCCGTGAACACCCCCATCCAGGGAACCGCGGCCGACCTCATCAAGGTGGCGATGATCCGCGCCGCGAGGGCGATCGGGGGGATGGACGGCCTGGGGTGGCTGCTCCTGCAGGTCCACGACGAGCTTGTGCTCGAGGCCCCCGAGGCCCGCGCCGAGGAGTGCGCCGACCGGGTACGGGAGGCCATGGAGGGGGCGGCCCAACTGGCCGTGCCGCTTCGGGTCGAGGTGGGGATCGGCCCCAACTGGGCCGAGGCCCATTGAGGCTGGGAGGCCGGGCGGTCGAGGCCCGGGACGCCCCCTGGGCCCTGCGAGGGGTCAGGGCGGTTCGCCCTTAGAGCACCTCGATGGGAGACGGGAAAAACGATTTGGCATGTTTACCCGGCGTCAATACAGGCGCGCAAGGAGATCGCGAGGGCATGGGGCCTGCTTCCGGCCGTGCGTGAGTGCGGCATCCGGCTCACGCTGCATCCGGCACTCAGCCGGATGGACGGAACGACTGAGGAACTCTGGGCGTTTTCGTCAGTCCGCTTGGCCGGAAGAGTGCCAGTCGTTGGCTGAGTGCCGGATGCAGCGAGTGTAGGAGCCACGCCCGGCGCTCCAGCAGGCCCCATGCCCCCGGCCGTGTCTATCTAGCCGCCGGAGTAATAAAACGGCTGGGCGGTCGGACGGGCGAGAAGTCTGGAACCGAAGGGCTTCAAGCCGTCTAGCCTCCCAGCTTCCTAGCCTGTACGGGAGCGAATCCGCCATGGGGGCGACCGGGATGTGCGTGGCGTGCGGAGAACGGGTGGAGGCCTACACCGTGGACCTGGGCGGGGTCACCGAGGTCCGGTGCCTGCGGTGCGGGCTTCCCTTGGAAGCCCGGCGCACGGCCCATGCCCCGGGGTTCCAGCGGGCCTTGGTGGCGGACGATGCGCGGTTTTTCCGGGAAGCCGTGGCGGAGTATCTCTCGTCCCGGCGGGTGGCCCGGGAGGTCGTGACGGCCCGGGACGGGGCCGAGGCCCTGGAGAGGGCGATCGAGGCCCTCCGGGGGCGCAGGCCCCTTGACCTCGTGATCCTCGATCTTCTGATGCCCCGGCTCAACGGGTTGCACGCGGGGGTGGCCATCCGGGCCGCGGAACGGGCGTTCGGGGCGCGGCCGGCGCCGGTGGTGTTCTTCTCGTCCCGGCGGATCGACGCCTCCCTGAAGCCGGTTCTGGAGGAACTCAAGCCGGCCTATTATGTCAACAAAGGTCCGGGCACGGCCGAGCTCCTGGGGGACCGCCTGGCCGAAGTTCTCCGCGTGGTGCAGCAGGGTTTCTCGCTTGACTTGCCCGGGGGCCGTGGGTAGCATGGCCGTGGGCTCGGAGGATGCCATGCAGTTGGAACAACTGAGCCTTTTGGAAGAGCGGTTGGAACGACTCGTGGAGTTGTTCGCACGGTTGACGGAGGAGAAGTCCGTCCTGGAGCGCAGCCTGGCGGAGAAGGACGAGCGGTTGCGCGCCTTGGAACGCGAGGTGGACGGTTTACGGCAGGAGCGGGATCTCATCCGAACGCGGGTGGCCCGCATGATCGAGACGATCGAGCGCCTCGAGGGGTTGGAGGCGCCCGAATCCGGAGTGACCGCGTGAACGCCCACCGGGTGGAGATTTTCGGGCAGGCGTACGGGCTTCGGTCCGAGGCACCCGAGGAGCACGTCCAGAAGGTGGCCCGGTTGGTGGACGCGCGGATGCGCGAGGTCGCAGCCCACACCCGGTCGGTTGCCACGGTGCAGATCGCCGTGCTGGCCGCCCTGGACTTGGCGAGCGACCTCTTGGAAGAACAAGAGAACCGGCGCAAACTCCTGGAAACCGTCGAGAGTCGGTGTGCCGAGATGATCCGGCGCATCGACAGCCGGGTTCCGCAGGCGAGCCCGGATGCCGAAGAAGAGGTGGTTCCCCTGCTGTGTTCGTGATTCCGACTGGAAGCTGTTGAGCCAACGCAACGGTAAAAGGGAGCCTTCCCTGGCCCCGGACCGAGCTCCCCCTCGCGGGGAACCGACGAAGGGACCACAGGGCACCCACCTTTCCATCCGAGGTTCAACCGAACCTTAAGGAACACGGCACAAGCGGGGGACTTGTTCCTCCTCGCCTTCCCGCACACGTTCCTCTCCGTCCCCGCTCCCGGGGAACTTCCCCCTGATGTGCCCCTCGAATTTCGCCGGCCCCCCGGGCCGCGCGTCGACCAAGGAGAGGACCGTCCGTGAACGCGATGATGTGGTGGGTCTGGCTGGCCGTGGCTGCCGCCGTGGCTCTGGCGGTGGGGTATGCCCTGGGCCACCGGCTGTGGCGCCGCAAGGAAGAGGACCGGGAGGCCCAGGCCCGGGCCGTGCTGGACGAGGCCCGGAAAGAAGCGGAGATCATCAAGAAGGAGGCCGCTCTCCGGGCCAAGGAGGAGGTGCTCGCCGAGAAGGCGCGACTCGAGCAGGAGGTGGAGGCCCGCAAGGCCGAGGTGGTCGCCCAGGAGCGCCGCCTCCAGCAGAAGGAGGAGAACCTCGAGAAAAAGGAGGAGGGACTCCAGCGGCGCGAGACCCGCCTCGAGGAACGGGAAGGCCAGTTGGAGCAGCGCAGCCGGGAGGTGGAGTCTTGGGCTCGCGAGGTGGAGGAGAAGCGGGCCGAGGTGCTCCGGACCCTGGAGAGGGTGGCCGGCTTGAGCGCCGAGGAGGCCAAGGAGCAGCTCAAGGCCACGCTCCTGAGCGAGGCCCGCCACGAGGCCGCCAAACAGATCCGGGAGATCGAGGAAGAGGCCCGAAAAACGGCGGACAACAAGGCCAAGGAGATCATCAGCCTGGCCATCCAGCGCTACGCGGGGGAATACGTGGCCGAGCGCACGGTCACGGCCGTGCAGTTGCCCAGCGACGAGATGAAGGGCCGGATCATCGGCCGCGAAGGACGAAACATCCGGGCTATCGAGGCCGCCACCGGGGTGGACCTGATCGTGGACGACACGCCGGAGACTGTGCTTCTTTCGGGGTACAACCCCGTGCGGCGGGAGGTGGCCCGGATCGCGCTGGAGCGCCTGATCGCGGACGGCCGGATCCACCCGGCCCGGATCGAGGAGGTCGTCAAAAAGGTCGCCAAGGAGGTGGAGCGCGAGATCCGGGAGGCCGGGGAGCAGGCGACCTTCGACGTGGGGGTCCACGGCATCCATCCGGAGATCGTGAACCTGCTGGGACGCCTCAAGTTCCGGTCCTCGTTCGCCCAGAACGTGCTCACCCACTCCCTCGAGGTTGCGTTCCTGTGCGGGATCATGGCCTCGGAGCTCGGGATCAACGTGAAGAAGGCCAAGCGGGCGGGGCTTCTGCACGACATCGGCAAGGCCGTGGACCACGAGGTCGAGGGCTCCCACGCGGCCATCGGGGCGGATCTCGCCCGGAAATACGGCGAGGCACCCGATATCGTGCACGCGATCGCGGCCCACCACGACGAGGTCAAGCCGGAGACCGTGCTCGCGGTCCTGGTGCAGGCCGCCGACGCCCTTTCGGCCGCCCGGCCAGGGGCGCGGCGGGAGATGCTGGAGTCGTACGTCAAGCGCCTCGAGGACCTGGAGCGGATCGCGACCGGATTCGACGGCGTGGCCAAGTCCTACGCCATCCAGGCGGGCCGGGAGATCCGGATCATTGTGGACTCCGAGAGGGTGGACGACGACCGGGCCACGCTTCTGGCCAAGGATGTGGCCCGCAAGGTGGAGTCGGAACTCTCCTACCCGGGGCAGATCAAGGTCACGGTGATCCGGGAGACCCGCGCCGTGGACTACGCGAAATAGGGCGCGGCGAAAGCCCTTGCGGGGGCGCCCGCCCCATTCCCCTGGTTCCTCGCGCCGGTGCGGGGGCCGGGGGTTTTTGCCCAGGGACCAGACGTGCTATGTACTCCGGCGACCCCGCCCCCGGGCCAGCGCCACGGAAAGGAACCAAGGGATGGAAGACCGCCACGAAAACCCGCTCATCGCCCAGCGACTCCAGAAGCTCGAGGAGTTCCGGAAGCTGGGCATCAACCCCTATCCCAACGACTTTCGCCCCACCCACACGGCAGCCGAGATCTTCCGGGAGCACGGGGACAAGGCCGCCGAAACCCTCAAGGAGATGGGGGGTGAGTTCCGGGTGGCGGGCCGGATCATGGCGTGGCGGTCCTTCGGGAAGGCCACGTTCGTAAAGATCCAGGACCGTTCGGGGCAGATCCAACTGCTCGTGCAAAAGGGGGTCGTTGGCGCCGAGACCTACGCCTGGTTCCGAAAGCTCGACGTGGGGGATTTCCTGGGCGCGGCGGGGCCGCTCATGCGCACCCGGACGGGAGAGCTCACCGTGGAGGCCCGGGAGGTGCGCCTCCTGGCCAAGAGCCTGCGGCCCCTGCCGGAGAAGTGGCACGGGCTGACCGACAAGGAGACCCGGTACCGGCAGCGCTACGTGGACCTCATCATGAACCCCCAGGTGCGCGAGACGTTCCTGCGGCGCAGCCGGATCATCCAACTGGTCCGGGAGTTCCTGGTGAGCCGGGGGTTCGTGGAGATGGAAACCCCCATGATGCAGCCGATCCCCGGCGGCGCCACGGCCCGGCCCTTCGTGACCCACCACAACGCCCTGGACATGACCCTGTACCTGCGGGTGGCCCCCGAGCTGTACCTGAAGCGCCTCGTGGTGGGCGGGTTCGAGCGGGTGTTCGAGATCAACCGGAATTTCCGCAACGAGGGGCTGTCGAACCAGCACAACCCCGAGTTCACCATGGTCGAGTTCTACCAGGCCTACGCCACCTACGAGGACCTCATGGACCTCACGGAGGAGCTCTTCGTGCACGTGGCCGAGGTCCTGAACGGCTCCACCCGCCTCGTCTACCAGGGGGAGGAGATCGATCTCACCCCGCCCTGGCCCCGGCTCACGGTGCGGGAGGCGGTGATGAAGCACGCCGGTCTCACCGAGGCCGAGGTGGACGATCCGGAAGTGCTTGCGGCCTTCGCCCGGAGCCGGGGGCTCGAGGTGGCCGGCATGCCCCACGGCAAGGTGCTCGCCGAGGTGTTCGAGGAGGTGGCCGAGCCCCATCTGGTGCAGCCCACCTTCGTCACCCAGTACCCGGTGGAGGTTTCCCCCCTCTCGCGCCGGAACGAGAGGGACCCGCGGTTCGTGGACCGGTTCGAGCTCTACATCGCCCGCCGGGAGATCGCCAACGCCTTCAGCGAGCTCAACGACCCCATCGACCAGCTCGAGCGGTTTCGGGAGCAGGCCGCGCAGAGGGCCCAGGGCGACGAGGAGGCCCACCGGATCGACGAGGACTTCGTGCGGGCCCTGGAGTACGGGATGCCCCCCACGGCCGGGGAGGGGATCGGGATCGACCGCATGGTGATGCTGTTCACCGACAGCCCCTCGATCCGCGACGTGATTCTGTTTCCCCACATGCGGCCGGAAGCCTGAGGGGCCGCGGACGGCGCGAGCGACCATGGGACCGGGAGCCAAACAGGCCGAACTGCCCCTGGAGCTCTGGGTGGCGCTCCGGTACCTGAGGGGCCGCCGCCGGGAGCGGTTCATCTCGCTCATCACCTGGATCAGCGTGGGCGGGGTGGCGGTCGGGGTAACGGCCCTCATCGTGGTGCTCTCGGTCATGACCGGGTTCGAGCGGGACCTGCGGGATAAGATCCTCGGGGCGAACGCCCACGTGGTGGTGTACCCGATGGGGGGCGGCCTGGCCGACTACCGGCGGATGACCGAGCGGGTGCGCTCGGTCGAGGGGGTCGTGGCCGCGACCCCTTTCGTAACGGGCCAGGTCATGCTCGTGTACGGGGGCACGGTGACGGGGGCGCTCCTTCGGGGCGTGGACCCCACCACCGCCGCCCAGGCCACGGATCTGGGGCGGTTCCTGGTGGAAGGGAGCCTGGAGGACCTGGCCGAGGGGGGCGCCGGCGTGATCCTCGGGCGGGAGCTCGCGCGCAACCTGGGCATCCGGGTGGGGGACGCGGTCCAGCTCGTCACCCCCACCGGGGGCCTCACGCCGTTGGGGGTCATCCCCCGGATCCGGGCGTTTCGGGTGAGGGGGCTTTTCGCCTCGGGCATGTACGAGTACGACACCGGCATCGTGATCACCTCGCTTGAGGAAGCCCAGGACTTTCTGCGGATGGGCGACGCGGTGAGCGGGATCGAAGTGCGGCTGGCCGACCTCTACACGGCCCGGGAGGCGGCCCGAAGGATCGAGCAGGCCCTGGGGCCGGGGGTGTGGGCCCGCGACTGGATGGAGATGAACCGGAACCTGTTCAGCGCCCTGAAGCTCGAAAAGACCGCCATGTTCATCATCCTGGCGCTCATCGTGGTGGTGGCGGCCTTCAACATCGCGGCGACCCTGATCATGGTGGTCCTCGAGAAATCCCGGGAGATCGGGGTGCTGAAATCCATGGGCGCCACGGCCCGGATGATCCGGCGGATCTTCGTGGCCGAGGGCATGGTGATCGGGGGGCTGGGAACCGCCCTGGGGCTCCTGGGCGGGTGGGGGCTTTGTGCCCTGCTCGCCCGGTACCGGTTCATCCGGTTGCCGAGCGACGTGTACTATATCGACACCCTCCCGGTGGTGATGGAACCGGAGGTGTTCGCGGCGGTGGCCCTGTGCGCGCTGGCCCTGTGCTTCCTCGCCACCCTCTACCCGTCGTGGCAGGCGGCCCGTCTCGACCCGGTGGAGATCCTGCGGTACGAATGACCGGAGACCCATGGCCCTGTTCTTCCGGCGCGGCAAGAAGGACGACAAGGCCCAGGCCGACGCCCTCTTTACCAAGGGGCGGTGGGCGGAGGCGCTCACCGCCTACGAGAAGGTGCTCGGGAAGGAGCCGGGCAACCTCGCCGTGCTGCGCCGGGTGGCCGATCTCCGGGCGAAGCTGGGCCGGACCCGGGAGGCCGCGGAGGCCTACCGGGAGCTCGCAGACCGGTACGCCCAGGGCGGGTTCCTCATGCAGGCCATCGCCGCCTACAAGATCCTGGAACGGTGCGACCCGGGGGCCGAGGACGTGGGCGCGAGGCTCGCGGAGCTCTACGCCCAGCGGGGCATCACCCGGTCCGAAGGGACCCGGGACCGGCCGCTGCCCAAGATCCCGCTGTTCTCCGACCTGGACCCCGAGGCCTTTCGCAAGGTGCTCCAGAAAACGGTGCCCCGGAACCTGACGATGGGGGAGGTTCTGTTTCGCCAGGGAGATCCGGGGGACTCGATCTTCGTGGTGACCCAGGGGGTCGTGCGGGTGGAGCGGGAGGGCACGGTGCTGGCCGAGCTGGGGGAGGGGACGTTCCTGGGGGAGGCCGCGTTTTTCAGCCACCAGCCCCGCAACGCCGACGTGGTGGCCGTGACTCCGGCCGAACTCCTGGAGATCCGACGCCGGGACATGGAGGAGCTCATCGACCGCCATCCCGGCGTGGCCGACGCCCTCCACGCCTTCTACCGGGAGCGGGTCCTGGACGGGGTGCTCGCGGCCTCGGAGGTGTTCCGGGGGCTTCCGCCGGACGCCCGTAAGGAGCTCGCGCGCCGGTTCGAGGTGGTGCGGGTGGACGCCGGGGACGACGTGGTCCGAGAGGGTGAAGACGACCGCGCGGTCTACGTGGTCAAGCGGGGAAGGTTCCGGGTCTGGACCGTGCCGCCGGGGCGAACGGAGCCCCTGGAGCTCGCCACGCTCGGGCCGGGCGACCTGTTCGGCGAGGTGGCGCTGGTGAGCCAGACCCCGCGTACGGCCACGGTGACGGCCGAGGAGGAGGGGGAGGTGCTCCGGGCCGGGGCCGAGGTGCTCGAGCCGGTGCTCGGCCGGCACCCCGAGGTGCGCCGGGCCCTGGAGCGGCTGCGGGACGAGCGGGCCCGGTCCACCGTGGCCCGGGTGCTCGGGAAGCGGTGATGGAACCGGTGCTCCGGGCCGAGGCCCTCGAAAAGTCCTACCCCCAGCCCGGGGGGGAGCTTCGGGTGCTCAAGGGCATCGACCTCGCGGTGGAGCCCGGGATCCGCATGGCGGTGGTGGGGCCGTCGGGCGCCGGAAAATCGACCCTGCTCCATCTCCTGGGGGGGCTTGACCGCCCCAGCGGAGGGCGGGTCTGGTTCGGCCGGGAGGATCTCTTCGCCCGCTCGGACCTGGAACTGGCCCGGTTCCGGAACCGGTACGTCGGGTTCGTGTTCCAGTTCCATCACCTCTTGCCGGAGTTCACGGCGGTGGAAAACGTGGCGTTCCCGGCGCGGATCGCCGGTACGCCCCGCCGGGAGGCCGAGGCCCGGGCTCGGGAGCTCTTGGAACAGGTGGGTCTGGCCGACCGGGCCCACCACCGCCCCGGCGAGCTCTCGGGCGGCGAGCAGCAGCGGGTGGCCATCGCCCGGGCCCTCGTCTGCGAACCCCGGGTTCTGCTGGCCGACGAGCCCACCGGAAACCTGGATCACAACACAGGAGAGGCCGTGCACGACCTACTCGTGGAGTGGAACCGGCGCACGGGGGTGGCGCTCGTGGTGGTGACCCACAACCCGGAGTTGGCCCGGCGCATGGACCGGGTGGTGACCCTGGTCGACGGCCGGATCGCCTCGGTGGAAAGGAACGGACCGTGAGGCTCCGGGTGTGGCTGGTAGCCGTGATCCTGTGGGCCGCGCTCTTCGCCTCCGGGGCCCGGGCGGCCGAGGAGGTGCGGGAGGTGCGGGTCCGGGGGAACCTGCGGATCGAGGAGGGACTGATCCTCCAGCGGGTCGGGAGCCGGGCCGGCGCCCCTCTGGACCCCGACCAGGTGGGCGAGGACGTCCGGGCCATCTACGGCCTGGGGTACTTCGAGGACGTGGTGGCCGAGTTCGAGGACGGGGTGCTCGCCTTCCTCGTTCGGGAGCGGCCGGCGCTGCGGGGGTGGAAGGTGGAGGGCGCCGAGCACCTCGACCCCGAGGATTGGAAGGAGAGGATCACCCTACGGCCCCGGGCGATCCTTCTGGACGCCGACGTGGCCCGGGCCGAGGAGGCCCTTCGTGCCCTGTACCGGGAAAAGGGGTACTACCTGGCCGAGGTGACCCACGAGATCGTGCCCGTGGACGACGGCAAAAACCACGTGGACCTGGTGCTCCGGGTCCGGGAGGGAGAGAAGGTCAAGCTCAAGCGGCTGAACCTGGCGGGGGTCGCGAAGGCCGACGAGGAGGACCTGCGGAAGTACCTCACCCTCCGGCCAGCCGGGGCCTGGTCGTGGCTCACGGGCTCGGGCACGTTCCAGGAGACCGACCTGGAGCGGGACCGGGAGATGATCCGGGCCTACTACCTGAACCACGGGTTCGCCGAGGCCGAGGTTCTGGATCCCCTGGTCAGCCTAACCCCGGACCGGCGGTGGATCGTGGTGGACGTGCCGGTGCGGGAGGGGGAGACGTACACCTTCGGTGAGATCACCTTCTCGGGGGATCTGGAGTTCCCGGAGGAGGAGCTCGCGCGCTCGGCCGGCATCGAAGAGGGGGGCCTCTTCCGCAGCGAGGACCTGCGGCGGGCCTACCAGCGGCTCACCGACCTCTACGCCGATCTGGGCTACGCGTTCGCCGACGTGAACCCCCGGACTCGGGTGGACCCGGAGGGCGGGAAGGTGCACGTGGAGTTCCAGATCCACAAGGGCGACCGGGTCCGGATCGGCCGGATCGAGGTCAAGGGGAACACGAAGACCCGCGACCGGGTGGTGCGCCGGGAGATGCGGCTCGCGGAGGGGGACCTCTACAACGCCACGGCGCTCCGCAAAAGCGAGCGGGCGATCCAGCGGCTGGGGTTCTTCGAGAAGGTGCACCTGGCGACCCAGCGCCGGCCCGGAACCGACCGGGTGGACGTCACGGTCGAGGTCGAGGAGAAGCCCACCGGGGCCTTTAGCTTCGGGGCGGGGTACTCCTCGGTGGACAAGATCATCGGCATGGCGAACGTGAGCCAGCGGAACTTCCTCGGGCTGGGGTACCAGCTCGCCCTCCAGGCCAACTTCGGCTCGACCCGCGAGACCTACAGCTTCACGTTCAACAACCCCCGGGTGTTCGACACCGAGTGGTACTTCGGGTTCGACGCGTACAAATCGATCCGGTCGTACACCGACTACGACAAATACTCCCTGGGCGGGGACCTCAAGCTGGGCACCAGCCTCACCGAGGAATGGAAGCTCCGGGGCATCTACCGGCTCGAGGAGGCCGAGGTGAAAAACGTAAGCGACACGGCTTCCAGCACCATCCGGGACCAGATCGGCACCACGGTGACCTCGTCGCTCACGGGCCTTCTCATCTACGACACGGTGGACAACCCCTGGGAGCCCCATTCGGGCACCCGGGCCGAGTGGAGCCTGGAGTGGGCCGGCGGGCTCCTGGGCGGGGACGCCGCCTTTCTCAAGTACGGGTTCGACACGTCCCACTACCAGCCCCTGTGGTGGAACCACGTGTTCCACGTGCACGGCCGGGCCGGGTTCGTGCACTCCCTTCTCGGCCGCGACATCCCGGTGTACGAGCGCTACTACCTGGGGGGCATCAACAGCCTGCGGGGGTTCGACAGCCGCAGCATCGGTCCCCGCGACCCGGAGACCGGCGACGTGATCGGGGGCGACAAGGAGGTGCTCTTCAACGTGGAGTACCTGTTCCCCCTGATCGAGGAGGCGAAGCTCCGGGGCGTGATCTTCTACGACGCCGGAAACGCCTGGGACGAAGGGGAGGCGTTCTTCGAGACGGGGCTCCGCCAGTCGGCCGGGGCCGGGGTCCGGTGGTTCAGCCCCATGGGCCCCCTGCGGCTCGAGTGGGGCTACGTGCTCGACCGAAAACCCGGCGAGGACAACGCCCAGTGGGAGTTCACCATCGGCGGGTTCTTCTGAGCCCGGGGGCGCTCGGGCCACCACGAAGGGCACGGAGAACAGGCAGATTCTGGACAGGGGGCTCGGGTACCAGAGGAGGGCGGGGGATCGGTTCCTGCCGGGGGCGAACAGGGCCTCCCAGCTTCCGAGCTTCCCAGCCTTCCAGCATGAAAAGGAGGAACCGATGAGACGTTGCGTTGCGATCGGAGGCCTGTTTCTGGCGGCGTTTTTCCTGGCCCTGCCCGTTCGCGCGGCCGAACCGGTGAAGGTGGCGGTGGTGGACCTGCAGCGCTGCCTGAACGAGTCGCGCATGGGCAAGAAGTACAAGGCCGAGTTCACGGCCGAGGCCGACCGCCGCAAGGCCGAGCTCGAGAAGGAAGAGGCGGACTTGAAGGCCCTCAGGGAGGAACTCGAAAAGCAGGGCCTCGTCCTCTCCGAGACCGCCCGGGCCGAGAAAGAGCGCGAGTACAAGGAGCGGCTCGAGGCGTTCAAGGCCAAGTTCCAGGAGAGCCAGCAGGCTCTCCAGCGAAAGGACCAGGAGCTCACCCGTCGGATCCTCAAGGATCTCCAGGAGGTCGTGCGCAAGCTCGGGGAGACCGAGGGGTACACCCTGATCCTCGAGCGCCAGGAGGCCGGCGTTCTCTTCGCCCCGAAGGCCATCGACATCACCGACGAGGTGATCCGCCGGTACGACGCCGGCGTGCCGGCAGAGTAGGCGGGGGACGCTGGGCATGAAGCTCTCCGAACTGGCGGAGAAGATCGGGGCCGAACTCCGGGGCGACCCCGGGGCCGAGGTCCTGCGGGTCTCCACCCTCGACCGGGCCGGGCCGGGGGAGGTCACGTTCCTCTCCAATCCCAAGTACCGGTCGCTTCTCGCGTCCACCCGGGCCACGGCCGTGATCGTGGGCCCGAACGACGCGGTGGAGGGGCCGGCGCTTCTGGTCACGGAGAACCCGTACCTGGCCTTTGCCCGGGCCGTGGCGCTCCTGCACCCCCGGCACCGGCCGGCCGCCGGGATAGAGCCGGGAGCCTTCGTGCACCCCGAGGCCCGGCTGGGCGAGGGGGTGGCCGTGATGGCGGGGGCCTACGTGGATGCCGGGGCCGAGGTGGGGAACGACTCGGTGCTCTACCCCGGCGTGTACGTGGGACGGGGAGCCCGCGTGGGCCGCGACTGTACGCTCTACCCCAACGCCGTGGTGCGGGAGGACTGCGTCCTGGGTGACCGGGTGGTGCTCCAGCCGGGCGCCGTGGTGGGCTCGGACGGGTACGGGTACGCGCGGGACGGCCACCGCCACGTGCCGATCCCCCAGGTGGGCATCGTGGTCCTGGAGGACGACGTGGAGGTGGGGGCCAACACCGCGATCGACCGGGCCGCCCTCGGGGAGACCCGGATCGGCCGGGGCACCAAGATCGACAACCTGGTCCAGATCGGCCACAACGTGCGGGTGGGGGAGGACTGCCTGATCGTGGCCCAGGTGGGGGTGAGCGGCTCGACCCGGATCGGGAACCGGGTGGTGCTGGCCGGCCAGGTGGGCGTGGCCGGCCATCTGACCGTGGGCGACGGGGCCATGGTGGGCGCCCAGTCGGGCATCGGTTCCGACGTGCCCCCGGGGGCCGTGGTGTCCGGGAGCCCCGCCATCCCCCACGGGGAGTGGCTCCGGGCCCAGGCCGTGGTGAAGCGGTTGCCGGAGATGCGCCGGGAGCTCAAGGCGCTGGAGCGGCGGTTGGCCGAACTGGAGGCCCGGCTCGGCGACGACGGGACGTAAGGGTCATTCGCCCCCTCGGGGGCCGTTGGTCGGGGAGACGCCATGATCGACATCCAAAGGATTCTGACCTGCCTGCCCCACCGGTATCCGTTCCTTCTCGTGGACCGGGTGGTGGAGCTCGTGCCGGGGGAGCGGATCGAGGCGCTCAAGAACGTCACCGTGAACGAGCCGTTTTTCCCGGGCCACTTTCCGGGCCGGCCGATCATGCCGGGGGTCCTGATCGTCGAGGCCCTGGCCCAGGCCGGCGGGATCCTCGCCCTCCACACGACCCGGGAGTGCACCGAGGGCAAGCTCATGCTGTTCCGGGGCATCGACCGGGTGCGGTTCCGGCGGCCCGTGACCCCCGGGGACCAACTGCGGCTCCACGTGCGGGTGGAGAAGCAGCGCCGGGGGTTCTGGAGCTTCGAGGCCGAGGCCCGGGTGGACGGCGAGGTGGCCACCGAGGCCCACCTCTCGGCCGTGATCACGGAGGAAAAGGGGGAGTGATCGGGGGCTGGGAGGCCAGGAAGCTAGGAAGCTACGAGGCGGAGCGCTTTCGTCGCCCAGCGACACAGCGACGCCCAGACCGGAACCCGGGGCTCCGATTCCGGTTCCCGACAAGAGGTTTGTTTTCAAAGGATTCCACGGGGAAGTCGGGATCCACGGGGGGTGAGCCTCCCAGCTTCCTAGCCTTCCAGCTTTTCGGCTTCCCCGCTGTTCCGTGAGGAGATCCACATGAATATCGACCCGAGGGCCGTGGTGGCCGAGGGGGCCCAGATCGCCGAGGGCGTCGAGATCGGCCCGTTTGCCGTGATCGGGCCCAACGTGCGGATCGACAGGGGCACCACCATCGGGGCCCACGCCGTGGTGGACGGATGGACCACGATCGGCGAGGGCTGCCGGGTGTTCCCCTTCGCCTCGGTGGGCACGATCCCCCAGGACCTCAAATACGCGGGCGAGGAGGCCCGGCTCGAGATCGGCGACCGGACCGTGATCCGGGAGTTCACCACCCTGAACATCGGCACGGCCGGCGGGGGCGGGGTGACCCGGATCGGCTCGGACTGCCTCCTCATGGCCTACGCCCACGTGGCCCACGACTGCCAGCTCGGCGACCACGTGATCCTCGCGAACTCGGTGAACCTGGCGGGGCACGTGACCGTGGAGGACTGGGCGATCATCGGCGGGCTCTCGGCCGTGCACCAGTTCGTGCGGATCGGGGCCCACGCCTTCATCGGCGGGTGTTCGGCGATCACCCTCGACGTGCCGCCGTTCGTCTCGGCCGCCGGGAACCGGGCGAAGCTCTTCGGCCTCAACCTCACCGGGCTCAAGCGCCGGGGGTTTTCGGACGAGAGCCTCAAGGCCCTGCGCCGGGCCTACCGCACGGTGTTTCAGTCGAACCTGACCCTGCAGAAGGCCCTGGCGGAGATCCGGGCCGGGGACGACTTCCGGGTGCCCGAGGTCCGGCGGTTCGTGGAGTTCCTGGAACGCTCCGAACGGGGAGTCACGCGGTGACCACGGAACGCATCGCGCTGATCGCGGGGGCGGGGGAGTTCCCCCGGCTGTTCGTGCGGGAGGCCCGGAAACACGGCGTCGAGCCGGTGGTGGTGGCCCTCCGGGAGGAGGCGGACCCGGCCATCGAGGCCGAGGCGGGCGAGGTCCACTGGATGCCCCTCGGGAAGGTGGGCAAGCTCCTGCGGCTCCTGGCCCGGGAGAGGGTCACCCGGGCCGTGGTGGCGGGGAAGGTGCACAAGACCCGGATCTTCAAGGACTTTCGGCCCGATGTGAAGGCCCTGACCCTGCTGTGGGGGCTCCGGGACCGCAAGGACGACACCATCATGGAGAAGGTGGCCGAGGTTCTCGCGGCCGAGGGGATCGAACTCATCCCCCAGACCACCTTCATGGAGGAGTACCTGCCGGGGCCGGGGGTGTTCACGAAGCGCGAGCCCACGGCCGGGGAGCGCGAGGACATCCGGTTCGGTGCCGAGATCGCCCGGGCCATGGGGGGGCTCGACATCGGCCAGACCGTCGTGGTGAAGCGGGGCGCCGTCCTGGCCGTGGAGGCGATCGAGGGCACCGACCAGGCGATCCGCCGGGGCGGGAGCCTCGGGAACGGCGATGTGGTGGTGGTCAAGGTGGCCAAGCCCAACCAGGACCTTCGGTTCGACGTGCCGGCCGTGGGGCTCGAGACCGTGTACGCCTGCCTCGAGGCCCGGGCCCGGGTGCTCGCGATCGAGGGGGGAAAGACCTTCTTCTTCCAACGGGACGAGGCGGTGGCCCTGGCCGACCGCCACCAGTTGACGATCGTTGCGTTCTGAACCGGTTCTCGCCCTCTCGGCCGGGGAGGCCTCCGGTGACCTCCACGCGGGAAACCTGCTGGCGGCCCTGCGGGAGCGGCTGCCGGTGCGGGCCTGGGCCATGGGGGGGCCGCGGCTCGCCCGGGCCGGGGCCGAGGTGGTGGTGCCCTTCGAGGCCGTGGCGGCCATGGGGCTTTTGGAGGCCGTGGGGAAGCTGCCGGCCCTCGCTCGCTCCCGCCGGATCCTGCGGGAGCGGCTGCGCACCGACCGCCCGGCCGCCTTCGTCCCGGTGGACTTCGGCGGGTTCAACCTGGCGCTGGCGGCCGAGGCCCGGGCCCTCGGGATCCCGGTGCTCTACTACATCCCCCCCAAGGTCTGGGCCTGGGGGGGGTGGCGGGTGCGAAAACTCCGCCAACGGGTGGACGAGGCCCTGGTCGTCCTTCCCTTCGAGGAGCGCTACCTCGCCGAGCGGGGCGTGCGGGCCGCCTACGTGGGGTCGCCGGTGGCCGACCACGTGGCCGGCCGGCGCTGGCGGCCCGAGCCGGGACGGGTGGGGCTCCTTCCCGGGAGCCGGCGGGGGGAGATCACCCGGATCTGGCCCCTTCTTCGGGAGGTGGCGGCGCGGCTCCGGCGGGAACGGCCGCTTCGGTTCGAGGTGCCGCTGGCGCCCGGGGTGGACCGGGACTGGTTCGAGGGGGCCGACGGCGTGGAGTTCACCGATGACGCCCTTTCGGTGATGGAGCGAAGCGAGCTCGTCGTGGCGGCCTCGGGTACGGCGGCCCTGGAGTGCGCCCTCGTAGGCGTGCCCACGGTGGTGGTGTACCGCGTGAACCCCCTGACCTACCTCCTGGGGCGGCTCCTCGTGCGGGTTCCCCACGTCTCCCTTCCCAACCTGATCGCGGGCCGGGAGGTGGTGCCCGAGTTCATCCAGCGGCCGGCGGCTGAGGTGGCCGCAGCGGCCCTCGGCCTCCTGGGCGATCGGGGGGCTCGGGAGGCGATGCTCCGGGGCCTCGACGAGGTGCGCGCAGCCGTGGGCGCACCCGGCGCGGCCGGTCGGGCCGCCGACCGGATCGCCCGGTTCCTGGAGGAGCGGCCGTGAGCCGCCGACCCCTGAGCCCCCCGAAGGGCCTTCGCGGCCCCGACGACCTTCGATCCTGGCGGCTCCTCAAGGCCCTGGGCCGGTACTTCCGGCCCCACTGGCACCGGATCGCCTTCTCGTTCCTGTGCATGGCGGTGGTGGGCGCATCGGCCGGGGCCACGGCCTGGCTCGTGAAACCGGTTCTCGACGACATCTTCATCCACCACGACGCCTTCAAGCTCAAGGTCCTGCCGCTTGCCGTGCTCGCCCTCTACGCCGTGAAGGGGGTGTGCCGGTACCTCCAGTCGTACACCATGCGCTGGGTGGGGGAGACCGTGATCCTCGCCATGCGCGACGACATGCTCACCCACCTCCAGTACCGGGAGTTCGCGTTCCACGAGAAAAACCCCACCGGCGCCCTGATCGCCCGGGTCACGAGCGACGTGGGGCTCATGCAGCGGGCCATCCCCGACCTGATCCAGCTCCTGCGGCAGGTGGTGACCGCCGCGGGCCTCATGGTGGTCCTGTTCACCCGGGATCCCCGGCTCGCCTCGATCGCCCTGGTGGTAGCCCCCCTTGCCGCCCTGCCCATGAAGCGCATCAGTAAGCTCGTGCGCCGGTACACCCGCAAGGGCCAGGAGCGGGTCGGCGATCTCTCCAACGTGCTCCAGGAATCCTTTTCCGGGATCGAGGTGGTCAAGTCCTTCGGGTGCGAGGAGCGGCAGATCGAGCGGTTCCACCACGAGGGCGAGCGGCTCCGGCGGGTGAGCCTCAAGCGGGCCCGCCTCAACGAGGCGACGGCCCCGCTCCTCGAGTTCCTGGGCGCGGTGGCGGCCGCGGCCATCATCTGGTACGGCGGGAGCCGGGTGCTGGCCGGGGCGTCCACCCCGGGGGAGTTCTTCAGCTTCCTCACGGCGCTCTTTATGCTCTACGACCCCCTCAAACGCGCCGGAAGCCTCAACAACTCGGTCCAGACGGCTCTGGCCGCGGCCGAGCGGGTGTTCGGCGTGATGGCCGAGCCCCTGCCGCCCTGCGAGCGGGGCGGGGACGTGGAGCTCGAGCCGCCCGTGGACGAGGTGGAGTACGAGGGGGTGCGGTTCGCCTACGATCCGGCCAAGGGCGAGGTGATCCGGGGGGTGAGCTTCCGGGCCCGACGGGGCCAGGTGGTGGCCCTGGTGGGGGCGAGCGGGTCGGGGAAATCCACGCTCCTGAAGCTCCTGCCGCGGTTCTACGACCCCACGGCCGGGGCGATCCGGATCAACGGCCGGGACATCCGGGAGTACACGATCGAGAGCCTGCGCCGGGCCATCGCCGTGGTCACCCAGAACACATTCCTGTTCAACGACACGGTGCGCCAGAACCTCCTGGTGGGCCAGCCCACCGCGACGGACGAGGAGGTCGAGGCCGCGGCCCGGGCCGCCCACGCCCACGCGTTCATCCAGGCCCTGCCCCAGGGCTACGACACCGTGGTGGGGGAGCGGGGGGATCTCCTGAGCGGGGGCCAGAAGCAGCGGCTCGCCATCGCCCGGGCCATCCTGAAGGACGCCCCGATCCTGATCCTCGACGAGGCCACGAGCGCCCTGGATTCCGAGTCGGAGGCCGAGGTCCAGGCGGCCATGGAGGCCCTCATGGCCCACCGCACGACCTTTGTGATCGCCCACCGGCTCTCCACCGTGCGCCACGCCGACCTCATCCTGGTGCTCCGGGACGGCGAGGTGGTGGAGCGCGGCACCCACGACGAGCTCCTGGCCCGGGGGGGAGAGTACGCCCGGCTGTGCCGGCTCCAGTTTGGGGGGGAGGGGGGGTGAGCCCCCGGCTCCTGCGGTGGTCCGTGGCCGCCGGCGCGGCGTACCTGCGGCTGGTGGGCCGGACCACGAGGTACCGGGTCACGGGGTTCGACCGGGCCGAACGGCTCCGGCGGGAGGGCCCGGTGGTGTGGGCCTTCTGGCACAACCGGCTCCTGGGCCCGCTGTTGCCCTACGCCGGCCAGGGGGTGGGGGTGGTGATCAGCCGGAGCGCGGACGGCGAGTTGATCAGCCGGATCGTGGAGCGGTTCGGGTACGTGCCGATCCGGGGGTCGTCGTCCCGCGGGGGGGCGGCGGCCCTGCGGGGCGTGCTGCGGCATCTCGCGGCCGGCGGCGACGTGGCCCTCACGCCCGACGGCCCCCGGGGACCCCGGTACCGGGTGCAGCCGGGCGCGGCCGCGGCCGCCATGCGCTCGGGGGTACCCCTGATCCCAGTGGGTGCGGCGTTCACTCGGCGGTGGGCCGCCCCCTCCTGGGACCGGTTCCAGGTGCCCCTGCCCTTCGGCCGGGCCGAGATCGTGCTGGGGCCGCCCCTGCGGTTCGGCCGGGGCGAGGACCTGGTCGAGGTGTGCGAGGAGATCCGCCGGGCGCTCGACCGGGCCACGGCCCGGGCCGATGCCCGGGTGGGGTGGGTGCCGCCGTGACCGGGCTCGTGTGGCTCTACCGGGTGCTCGGCACGGCCGGCCTCGCGGCCGCCGCCCCGGTGCTCGCCCTCAAGGCCCGGCGGGATCCCCGGTTTCGCACGGGCTGGTTCGAGCGCTTGGGTCTTGGGGTCGAGGAGCCCCGGAGGGCCGTCTGGGTCCACGGCGCAAGCGTGGGGGAACTCCGGGCCGCGGCGCCCCTGGTGCGGGCCCTGGGGGAGCGGGGGCTGCGGCTCCTTGTCACGGCCACGAGCCCGGCCGGGGCCCAGGTGGCCCGGGAGCTCGCGGCCGGTCGCGGCGCGGGACGGCTCCTGCCCCTGGATCCCCTGCCCTGGCTTGGGGCGCGGGTGGCCCGGCTTCGGCCCCGGGCCTTGGTGCTCGTGGAGACCGAACTCTGGCCCGGGCTTCTCCACGCGGCCCGGGGCCAGGGGGTTCCGCTCCTCCTCGTGAACGCCCGGCTCTCGGACCGGGCGTTTCCCCGGTACCGGCGGGTGCGGCCGCTCCTTCGGCCCGTGCTGGGATGGTTCCGGCGGATCCAGGCCCAGTCGGCCGAGCACGCCCGGCGGTTCGCCGAACTGGGGGCCCCGGCCGACCGGCTCGAGGTGGGGGGGAATCTCAAGTTCGACCTGGCCGAGCCCGACCCGGACCACCCCGGGACCCGGGCCCTGCGGGCCGCCCGGCAGGCCGGTTGGGCCGTGGTGGTGGCGGGCTCGACCCACCCCGGCGAGGTCGGGCCCCTGGCCCGGGCCATCGCGGCCCTTGGGGCCCGGGGCCTTCGGCCGGGGCTCGTGGTGGCCCCGCGGCACCTCGAGCGCATCGGCGCGGCCGAGGAGGAGCTCCGGGCCGCCGGGTTCCGGCCGGTCCGGTGGGCCGCGTCCGAGGCCTCGGGCCGCTCCGCGGCCGACGCCTTCGCCGCGGGGGAGGCCCTGGTGGTGGACCGGATGGGGTGGCTCTCCGCCCTCTACGGGGGCGCCGCGGCGGCGTTCGTGGGCGGCACCCTCGTGCCGGTGGGGGGCCACAACCCCCTCGAGGCCCTCGTGTGGGGGATCCCGGTGGTCGTCGGCCCCCACACCGGGAACATCCGGGACCTTCTGGCCGAGCTCCGGCCCGAGGGGCTCTGCGCCGAGGTGGGGGACCCCGCCGGACTCGAGGGGGCCCTGGCCGCGGTGCTGGCGGACGCCGAGGAGGCCGTCCGGGTGCGCGAGGCGGCCCGGGGGCTCTTCGCCCGAAACCGCGGGGCCACGGCCCGGGCCCTGGAGGCCGTGTGGGAGGCGATCGGTGATCCGCACTAATACCTTCACACGTATTGCCCGAGGCGGGTGGGGGACTGGTTCCGGCCGGGCGCGAGTGCGGCACCCGATCGCCGCGCCTTTCCATGCCGTTGTCGGCTTGGCAGGGCGGGGCGGCGGTGGCGGACGTTCCGGATCTTTCAAA
>NZ_BAAHXI010000055.1:0-27043 GCF_054656955.1 Deferrisoma palaeochoriense | reverse complement strand
GCCGGCCGCGAGTCCCACGAACCCGATCGCACCCTCCTTCCTACCAATGGGCAACCCCCAGCCCCCCGCATAGGTGCCGATGATGAATCCGCAGGTGGTGAGCCACAGGGCGTGCCCGTAGGGAACCACCTTCTCCAACGCCCAGGCCGCGGCACACCAACCCAGCGTCAACCAAAACGCCGGACGCCTTCCCACACCCAGCACTCGGGCGATCCACGGGTACAGGGCGTAGAACACAAAGAGCAGGGTGAGAAACCACATCCCCCGGCCGAACGGACTCGGATTGGGCAAATGGAGCCAATTCAGCCACCCCTGGAGCCCTGCCGCGCACACGAGGGACTGCCACGTCCACACCCCCGACCTGCCCTGGACCAGGAAAAGCACAAGCAACAGGGCGTCCACGGCGAGCAACCGGATGCCCAACCGCCGGGCCTTCCGGCCCCAGTACGCCCGGCGGTCGAAACGCAAACCGTAGGAACGACGCGTGAAATAGGCGGAACTGTAGGCGAAGATGAGAAGCGACACAGCCGTCGGGGCCCACACCGCCGGGAAAAGGGGCTCCAGGAAGTGCGCGACCGCCACTTCGCCAATGGCAAGCACCTTGAGGACGTCGAACCCCCGATCTCTCACGCGCTTGCCCCCACCCTCGTTTCCGGATGCCCTCTCCTCGCTTCCCGAAACACCCCATCCACCGCCTCGGCCACGTGACTCCACGAGCGTCCGGCCACTGCCTCGCGGATCGTTTGCGCGTCCCAGTCGCGGGCGAGCGCCCGGGCCAGGGCGGCCTTGAGCGCGTCGGTGTCCCCCGTTGGCACCAGAAATCCGTTTCGGCCGTCCTCCACCCACTCGGGAATCCCGCCGACCGCCGTCGCCACCACGGGCACCCCGCTCGCGAGGGCCTCGAGCACCACGTTCGGGCACCCCTCGGCCCGGCTCGCCAGGCAGAACACCCGGGCCCGGGCGTAGAGGCCGGGCATCTCCGTGTGGGGCACCCGGCCGAGAAACCGCACGCGCTCCGCCACGCCCAGGTCCCGGGCCAGGCGCTCCAGGCGCGGGCGCTCCGGTCCGTCGCCGGCCACCCACAACTCGGCATCGGCCCCGAGCCCGGCCAGGGCCCGGATCACCGTGTCCACGCCCTTCCCGGCCACCAGATTGCAAACGGTAAGTAACCGGGGCCGGCCGCCGTCCGCCGCCTCGGTCGGGGCGAACCGCTCCAGATCCACGCCGTTGGGCACCAGGTGGCAGCGTTCCGGGTCGGCACCTAACGCGACCATCCGATCGAGGAGCCCCCGGCTCACCGCAATCAACGCATCCGCGTTCCGAAGGGTCCACCGCACCTTTGGCCCGATGCCCCGAAGCTCCGGGTAGAGGTTCACATCGGTGCCCCGGGCGCTCACCACCGCGGGAACCCCTAGCCGCCGGGCCAGCTTCACGGCCGCGTACCCGTCGGGGTACACGAAATGGGCGTCGATCAGATCGAACGGGCCTTCCTCGCGCCACAACCGTTCCACGGCCGACCGGGCCCCCCGGGCCATGCTGGCGCCCTGGAAGAACCCGCCCAACCCGGGCAGCATGAAGTAGCGCGGATGGACCACGGTCCACCGGCCCCGTTTCTCGGCGCGGGGAACCCGGCTGAACCCGTCCCACTTCGTGCGCCAGGGAAGCCGGGGGAAAAAGGGAACCGGCGCCACCACGGCCCAGCGGGCCCCGTGGTGCTCGGCCCAGGCCTCCATTCGCCGGGCCACGAACCCGCCGAAATCGGGCTGCACCGCGTTGGGGAAGAGCGAGGTGAACGTGAGGACCCGAAGCCCCCCTTCCGGCCGGGCCGTCATCGCAGGGTGATCTCCGTGACCAGGTAGGCCCCCACTTGCCCCGCGGGGACGTCGGCGCTTTGCCAGCCGTCCGGAGGCGTCTCCTGGGGCGGAAACCCCGGCGGGGGGGCGTGGCGGCCGTCGTCCGCATTGCTCGGGGCCACCACGATCTCGTCCATATCCAGGGTGGCGGGCTCGTCGGGATCCCAGGCGATGACCGAGGTGGTCAGGGTGTCGCGCCGCACGGTCCAGGTGTGCTCGCGGTAGCGCACGGCGACGGGCGGCCCCAGCATCTCGGGCCGGATCCGGTGAACCAGACTGCCCTCCCAGGCGCCCCCGGCCGGAACCGCGATCTCCCGGTAGCCCACGGGCTCCCCCGTGGCATCCGTCAGAACCGCCACCCCTAAACCGCCGTCTCCGCCCACGGCTTTTTGCACGGCCGTTGGGGCCCCGTCGGAATCGGCGTCCACGAACGCCCGGTAGAGGGCTTCCCGGCTCGCGCCGAGTTCGCTCGACACGAACACCCGGTAGCGCCGGTCCCGGTTCGTGGGGTTCACGAGGCGCACCGGCACCACGACGTCGCCCCCCTCGGCCCAAGCGTCGAGCCGCCGGAACCCCGGCTCGAAAACACCCGTGGGCTCCACCCGGTCGAGGGCGATCTCGTCCAAATCCACCGGGTGGACCCCGCCCTCGTCCTTCGGGAACACCACGAACTGAAGCTCCCGCAGGGAAGCCACGAACGGCACCTCCCCCGTCACCCCCTGGGCCGCGAACCAGTGGTAGTAGTCCCGCTGCTGCCGGAAGGCCGAGGGGGCCAACATCACCTCGAGCCACCGGCCCCGGGCCCCGGGATGCACGCAGAAATTCGCGTACCCGTGCATCATGGAGTCGGTGCTTCCCGACGTGCCGTCGGCCCCGCCCACGAAGGGATCTTCCGGGGCCAGGTGGTAGGTCCACACCCCCAGGGTCGGCCTCGCGCCCTCGTCGCACGTGAGGACCGAATCGGCCGGCAGCCTGAGCCGGAACCGCACCACGTTGGGCTCGGGGGGCGCCGACAGCACGCTCGTGCCCGTAGCGAGGTACCGGCGCCGCATGCGGTAGCGGAGGTACGCGCTTCGCTCCGAAATTCCTGCCGCGGCAAAGAAGAACCGGCCGTAGCGGCTGCCATCGTCGAGGGTGAGCACCGCGATCTTCCGCACGTCCTCGGGCCGCCACCCCGGATATCCGTCGCCGGACACCAAAGCGCCCCGCTCGAAATCGGCCAACACCACCGGACCCGCGGCCCAAGCGGCCGCAGCCGCGAGAATTCCTGCCAGGCATACCGCCGCGAGAGCCCTCAAACCGGCCGCCCCGCCGCGAGGCTCCGCTGAACCGGCGCCGCCTCCGGCACCGCGGCCCCGGCCAGCTCCCGCTCCACGATCACCCGGGCCGCCGCCACGATCGCCACGATGGTGTACGGGAGGTCCCAGTACGCGAGCCCCAGGAACGCCCCTCCCACGGCGTACCCCACGAGGGCCACCTGGCACATGGACCCCAGGTCGTAGGCCCAGTGGAGTTCGGGCCGGGCTTTCCCGGCACGGATGAGCCACGAGCAGTTCATGAGCGTGGCGATCCCGAGCATAAGGAACAAACCCAGCCCCACGAACCCCTGCTCGGCCAGCATCTCGAAATAGATGCTGTGGGAGTCGTGGACATCGCGGGGGTTGGGCGCGTACTTCCAGAAATTTTCATGGGTGAACGCCCGGGCCCCGGCCCCGAACACCGGGTGGTCGAGAGCCAGGTTCCAGGCCATCTTCCAGGCGTTGATCCGCCCCATGGCCGAGGCGTCCTGCTCGTAGGTCTTGATGGTGGACATCCGGGCGTGCCAGTCGGCGGGCATGAAGGTATAGAGCACGGGGATCATCGCGGCCATGGCGACCCCCATGACGAGCTTCCGGCGGCTCCGCAGCCACAGCACCACAGACATCGCCCCGCCCGCCACGAACGCCCCGCGGGACCAGGACCCCACGATCGAGAACCCGCAGAGAACCATGAGCACCGTGAGCCCCCACCGGATCTTCCGGTTCGTGGCCACAAGCTGGAGGTAGCGCGCCAGGGGCAGCATGATCACGAGCGCGAACGCGAGTTCGTTGTTCCCCTCGATGAAGCTCCCCGGCGGCCCACCCACCCTGTAGGCCCCGCCGTGGGCGATGGTGAAGAGCCCCCCCTTGAACCCGAAAAACCCCAGGGACAGAACGATCACCCACACGAGCCACTCCACCCTCTCCCGGGTGTGGAGGAGGGCCGAGGCCACCACCACCATCACGATGATCTTCGCGAACCGCTCCCACTCGGCGTAGGCCCCCGAGGGGTTCATGGCCACGAGAGTCGTGGTGCACACCCAAAGGAACAGGAGCACCGTCAAAATCATGGGCGCCCGCCAGGGCACGGCCTTGCGGCCCTTGTAGATCACAAACGAGAGCAGCGTGGCCGCCGCCACCACCAGGGAGAACCGCATGTTGTAGGCGAACTCCCAGGTGTACCGGTGGGGGTTCATGAAGGCGAGCCAGTTCCACATGAGCACGCCCCAGAAGGGGTCGCGCAGGATGGCCGGCACGCTCCCGAAAATCACCAGGGTGAGGACGAGGTCGCGAAGGGGCATCGGGGTTCTCGGCGACTAACGAGAGTTGGTGAGCGATTCCATGGCTTTCGCGATGGCCGGGTCATTGTTGGTCTCCCGCACCCCCTGAACCAGGACTTCCCCGGCCTCGTCCACACGCCCCTGCGCCTCGAGAATCCGGGCCAGTTCAACGTAGGCCCGCGCATAATCTTTCCGACGGCTGATAGAGCCCATCAACAAATCAATGGCATTTTGAAATTTGCCAAGTTCTCTAAATGCAATTGCTTCGTTAAGTAGCAATTCTGGAAGCAATGGAAAATCATCGCTCACACGCAATCTCACGTACTCGAAGTTGGCGATTGCTTGATTTAAATTAGATCTCCTGTGCATATCATATTCTGGATACGGGTCCACAGCCTTGAAGCACCTATTCAACTGAGCAAGCCCCCAGCAGTAATGGTGCAAATGGTTATAGTTCCCTGTCCCGAGGGTGGCCTCCCATCTTTTGGCCTTCACCGAAATATCCGCCCCAGGCTTTTTTGTGGTACCCCTATATAAATACTTGATCATGTGTCTCTGCACTTGACAGTATTCCGGGAGTTCCAATATTTCTTCTGGTGACGGGTACTGAGCAGTGGAAATGCCGGCCAACGCGGTTCCGTTCCCCAAGAGCATGACCAAGCCCAACAGAACAATGCTCAACCGCGTTTTATGATCGAAATTTCTCAACATAGGTCTATTCCACCATTTACCCTGAGAATCTATACCAGAGAGTTTGCGCCACAAAACGATACGGGTTCTGGGACCAACCCGCCCCGCGGTGCAACCGGTACCTCGGCGTCTCTGGGCGGTTCACGCCTCGCACGGTTGTGAAAGCCGCCTTCACTCCATGCTTGGCCAAAATGGCTTCCGTATCCTCATTAAAGTCCTCCGGCCTCCCGTTCGGATACGCAAACAGGGTCGGCCGGATTCCGAGCCTGCGCTCGATCGTCTCGATGGAACCTCGGATCTCCTCTTCCTGCCGCTCCGGGGGCAGGGTGGAGAGAATCGGGTGCGTCACCGTGTGCGCCCCAAACTCCACACCCCACTCGGCCATCTCCGCCACCTCATCCCATGTCAACATAGGTGTCCGGTTTGCGGCCTCGTCTGGGGAGACGCCCAGTTCCCTGCAAAGGGCTTCAATCGCATCATCCCTTTCTCGTTCCGGCAACCGCCGGACATACGAGGCGAACGCTTCGCTCGCGGCCGCGCGGCCCTGTGGGGTCTGGAAATCGTAGTCGTTTCCGTTGACCCCCCACCTCTCCTTCCGGGTTCTTGCGAACGCCGTGAACATCTTGTCGTGCCAGAGCGGTTCGCCTGTTTCCAAGGGCCCTGTTGTGAGAAAAATTAGGGGTTTGATGTCAAGCCGCTTGAACAAAGGAAATCCAAACAGGTAGTTATCAGAGTAGCCATCATCCAAGGTAACCCCAATCGCAGGCTTCCGCGGCGACCACCCTCCCGCGCCGCCCCCTTCCAAAATTTTGCCCACGCTTACTATATCGAAACCAAGTTGGAGAACCCTTAGTTTCTTCTGCAGTACCCCGGGCGAAACACCGTCGAATACGCCGTCTGCATTCGGACATACGCGGTGGTACACCAGCACTTGAAAAACGCGCACCACTCACATCTCCCCCGCGTATGAGGCCCCGATTGCTGCCGCGGTCTTTCCTGGCTTCCGAGGAACCAGAGAGCGCCGCATTCTGAGCAACGTCGGGAGCAATCGTCCTCGAAACGCCTCTACCGTGATCAAATGCCGCGATGCTGTCGCCCATTTTTTCTTCGCCTCGTCGGCATTGGTATAGAACTCGCACACCTTCACTCGAGGATCAGAGAACAGCGCTCGTAGCGACTCGTAGAGCAGCAGAATCCCCGGCGCCATTTTTTTGTATTCTTCCGCATACGTCGTTTTTAGATTTATGAAAAATCCGTCCGCGTTGCTGATACACAGGCGCGCTGCGACCATCGTTCCTCCCCCCCACAACTCAAAAACAGTGGCGCAACCCCGTTCCGCAAATCGGCGCAATGCCTCGCGGTAAAACCGGCCCTGCTCGTTCGTTGGATGGAGAGCCGTTCCTTCTTTCCCCTTCCAACCCTGCGATTCGAGTTCGCCGTAGCGGTCTACGGCACGGACCACTTCGTCAGGTGCCCGCAACACCCGAAAATCGAGCTCTCCCCATTGTGCCGCCGCGCGCCGAAGCCTTCGGTCGAGTTCCTTTTTGAACTTTGGAGCGCGCCCGCCCCAGTAGTCTTCAAAAGATCCAATGGTATCCACAGAGATAGTTTCCCAGTATGAAGTGGCGCAGATTCTCCGCGGATCGAGCGCGGACTCCCAAAAAGAAGAAACAAAAGGATCCTGGCGCCAAAACGTCAGGCGGCGCGCCGTCGGACCCAGACGAACAAACAGATCATCCAACTCTCTCTGCCCGAGGTCCCCCGGGACGATGGCCGGCGCGACCACCAACTGCGACGGGCACCACACTTCCCATCCGAGCCGTATGCCTTGGGATAAAATGACGGCCCCGGAGGGCTCTCCTTCGCGAAACAGCACAGCCAGCGTTTCCTGCCCACTGGCAAAGCATTCTATTGCGGGCGCGACAAAGTCGGGGTTCAGAATGGGGTTGTCGCCGGCGACACCACGATTGAGCGAAGCCCAGACCTCGGCCCACCGGGGAAACTCCCCGATGGGCACAAGCGCCCATCCTTCACGCTGCACGTCCGATCTCCCTTACGACCGCGCTCGCGACAAACTCTGCCGAGGCCCGGTCTACCCCCTGACGGCAGGGCAGCTGCAAGATCTCGTGTGCCAGCCTTTGGCGGAGGCTCCCCCTCGGCTTCGGCATGCCCGGCCATGTGGCGTCCCAACGCAGCACCGGAATTCCGGCGCCCCGGAGCTGCCGGTAAACACGGTCGGGCTCCCGCAAGACCCGCACCGGATAAACGTAGGGCACCGCTGGCCGCGAGTGGAAAACCGGTCGGCACGGCAGCCGCGCCGAAGCGGCCCCGAAGACCCGGTCATACACGTCCCAGTTCCGGCGCCTGGCTTCCGCCCCTTCCGACATCAAACACAGGCAGGCGCGCGCAACAGAGGACATCGCTTCCGGGAACCGTGGTGCCACGCTCTCCTTTTCGTCGTTCACATCGCCCCCCGGGGGCGGCGTACGGGGTTGCGCCTCCCTCTCACCCGCCTCTCCGCCTCGGGCCGCGATCGCCTCGAGAAGGCGGACAACGGGCCGGAGTTCGCCCCGAAGCGAGGTGCGCACGCCCAAGGCGCGCCGCCGAAGCCCGGACCCGACCGCGAGTCCGCCGTCGGGCAGTGGGAAGAACTTCCGAATGCTGAAACATACGAAGTCTGCACTCCGCCCCACGTGGCGCCCCGTATCATCCACATAGGCCATGTGTGCGCAGTCTTCCACGAGCGCTGCACCGGGGAAGAGCCTGCGGATTTCCTCCAACACCGCCCGGGCCTGGGGCTTGCCGAAATAGTGCGCCACAACCACCGCCGCCACGGGAACCTTCGCTCCCCTCGCCGCCGAGAGCATGTGGTCAAGGTCGGGCTCAAGGGAGTCGCCCTCCTTCAGGTCGTAAAAGACGGGCTCGGCCCCAGCCCAGACGACGGGGGCGATCATCGTGGGGCAGTGGAAACTCGGAACAAGTACGGCGTTGCCGCGTCCGACCCCGGCCGCACGGAACGCCACCCAAAGTGCCGTCCTCCCGTCCCGAGCCCAAACCTTGTCGCCGGAAAGAAGCCCGGGAAGGTAGTTTTGGGCCTTTTTCCCAAGCGAGAGGCACCGCCCAAACCGGGGGAAGGGAGTCCCCATGCGTTCACCCACGGCCGCCCGCGGCGCCATTCCGGCGCTTCGCGAAGGCGGCTGTGCCCACCGTTTCCGAGAGGAGTTCGCTCAACTCCCTCGCCCTCATTTCCCGCGAATATCGTTCCAACCGCTCTCGCTCAAACGTCCAAGGCCCCCGCGCCACATGTGCCAGGAACTCCTTTAGCGCCACCACGATCTTCGCCTCATCTTCCAGGGGCGCCAGCCACACGCCAGGGTGTTTCCGCAAGAGTCGGCCCGTGTCACCCTCGGGATCCGTCAAAGCCAGAATGGGCCTGCGGGTGCGCAGGTACTCATACGCCTTCGCGGGAATCTGGTCGTTGCATGATGCGCCCTGCAATAACAAAAGCCCATGCGCACCGGCGAGTTCACTGACGGCTTGCCGATGCGGGACAGGATCACACCACCGAACCAAAGCCGACACGCCGGCCTCCCGCGCCCATGCGGCGTAGTCTGCCTCTCCTCCCGCGCCGCGGAACACGAACTTCACCTGCAGATCCTTCGCGCCGATACTGGCCGCCCACGAGGCCAGCGCCCGGAAAAACGGGCGCGGGTCTCTTTCTCGGGGGTAGAGCGCCCCCGAATGAACGATGCACAGCGGCGGCGCTTTGGCGGGGGCGACCCCGTCGACAGACCGGAAAGCCTCCTCGTCGTAGCCATTTTCGATCACTGCGGTCCCGATCTTCCCCGGGAAACGGTTTTCGTATGTGCGAGCCGCGCCCTCGGTAACGAAAACACAGGCGGACGCCTGCACCGCGCACGTCCGTTCGATCCGGGCCCAGACTCGCCTCTGGAGGGGAACACGAGGATAGCCGTGCTCCGGCTGCACCATGGGATCGCGAAAATCCGCCACCCAGGGAACTTTTGTAATCCTATGAACGATCGAACCGATCGCGTGGGCCGATGCGATGGGATACGTCGACCAAATGACGTCCGGCCGGAACTCGCGAACCGCCCGCAGAGCCGTGAGCACCCCAAACGGAATCCAGCTTCCCCATCGGTCCGGCACCGCCATCCACCCTGCGTACCGTCCCCGCACCGCCAGATGCCTGGCGGTGTCCCAAGCAGGTGCCCGCCACACGGGGGTACCCGACGGCACCTTTTGGAGGGTCTCGAAATCAACCCGTTGGTACGCCCTGGGATGCACGGTGACCACACCCGGCTGCCATCCGAAGTTCGGTAGGTGCCGCAGGAACTCCAACGTACGCTGCACCCCGCTGCTTCCCACGAACGGCGGGAAATGGAACGCGATCATCAGCACGCGTTTCATGCGGCCCCCAGGGTCCATGCCCGCGTCCATTCGGCAACCCGGTCCCGCCATGCCCGCCGCGAGAACGTATGGTTCGCCTCGGGGAGGTCGTGACGGGTAAGGTCCGGGCGGGCCAGAATCCGCCCCCACCGATCAGAGCAGGAGCAAACGTCGAGAAACTCGGCGGCCGTGAGATCGTTGCCGCTCAGGATCAGAAGGATCCGGCCCTCGAAGGATTCCAGAGCCACCGCCATGCGTTCCGGAAGCGGAGCTGTAAACCCCTCCGAGTCATCCCGCCGAAAGGTGCGCCGAACGGTGGCCCAAAAGGAGCCGACAGAGGCGCGCCACTCCCAGCGCCCGGTCAGCACCTTGGCCCAGAACTCCCGGTCGAGAAGACGCCGGGTGTAGTAGTGCCTTACCCGGGCCTTGGCCTCGCCGGCCTCCGTGCGCACCCAAGGGTTTAGCAGAACCACCCCCTCCACCCGGGGATCGGTCGCGGCGTAGAAACAGATCGCGGACGCTGCGTCGCAAAGGCCCCAGAGCACCACCCGCTCGAGGCCCGGGCACCGGGCGAAGAACGCGTCGACCGCGGCCCGGATGTCGGGCCCGCACCCCTCGAAGCCCACGGGATCCCCGGAACTGTCGCCCATGCCCCGGTAGTCGAACCGAAGCACGGGGATCCCCGCCGCGGCGAGGTCGCGGGCCAGGAGCACGAACTGGCGGTGGCTGCCCACCCGGTATTGGGGCCCGCCCACGACGACCAGCACGCCGGTGGGGCTGGGCGAGTCCGCCAGGTGGAGGATGCCGAGGAGCTGCTCGCCCTCGCAGGGGAACACGAAGGGAACCTCACGGGGCATGGATCAAACCGCCAAGACGCCAAGAGCGCCAAGTCTTGAACCCCGAAGGCGCGGAAAACCCCAACATCCGAACCGCCGAGGCGCGGAGAGCGCGGAGAGGTTTGTGAGAGTTGGGGGTCGTCAGTTGTCTCATTCCATCAGCCCAACGCAGCCACGGACCGCCCCAATGCATTTGCCCCGGAGAGCCGGAACCGCCGCGTCCTCCGCGTATCCGCGGTTCACCCCGCGCCCTTCCCCTTGGCGACCTTGGCGTCTTGGCGGTTGGCCAAGACGGCTGTCGTCGCCTCGATCAGCGCCGGGCACTCCGTGATCTCGTGGGTCGCCCAAAACGGGCACCCCGCCACCGCCCTCGCCTCGACGCAGACGCCCGCCCCTCGCCACGCGGCGATCACCCGCTCCGACGCCGGGGAAACGCTCGGCTCCTCGCCGCTCCCGACCTCGAACCACCATACCGGGAGCCCCGCGGGAGGAACGAGTTTCGCCACATCTTCCTCTGCGAGCGCGCGGGCCAGATCGGGGTGGAGGTCGTAGCCCGCGATCTCCAACACCTCGCCGGCCGCCAGCCGCGCCTCCAAGTCCTTCGTGGTTTCCCGGTTCGGGCCCTGAAGGTCAGCCGCCAACCGCAACCGCAAGAACTGCCGGAGATAAAGCGCGCCTGAGGTGACCGGCTGCCAGAGGATCACCCCCTCTACACGCCCGCTCTCCTCGGCCACGCACCGCGCCGCCAGAAGCGCCCCGGTCCGAAGCCCCCAGAGCCAGACCTTCTCCATGCCTTGCTGCCGTAGCCACTCGATCCCCTGGCCCACATCCGACACCCAGCGCTCCCAGCGTGCATCCCCGAAGTCCCCCTCGCTGTCCCCCGTGCCGTATGGATCGAGGAGCAGCGTCGCAACGCTGCGTTCCGCCCACGCCCTTGCCTGCAACGAGGCCATGCGTCGGGCCTTGTTGGCCTCCTCGGCGAACGGAGGGACGTACAGCACGGCCGACCGGGCACCGTCCGGGGCGAAGGCGACGCAAAAACAAGAGCCTCCCGGCCCCCCTAGGAAGAACGGTCGCACCGGGCCATCACCCCCCATTCAGCTTCCGCCTCACGGCCTCGCAAAGCGTGCCCACGGTCGCGAACATCTCGGCCGTAACCTCGTCGTCCTCAAATAAGACGCCGAAGCGTTCCTCAATTGCCGCTATGACGTTTACCACGGCCATCGAATCGAGCTCCGGGATGGCCCCTAGCAACTTCGCGTCCTCTCGTAACGCCTCTGCGCGATAGCCTCCCCCCAGTGTCGTGGCGAGCACGGTCTGAATGCCCGATAAAAGGTCCAATTCCGATCCCTCCTTCTTGCCCCCCTACTGAAAGAGATCTCTCAGGTACGATTCCAAAACGTCTACACGGTGGTCCCACGAATTCTCCCTTGCTACCAAGCGCCGTTTCTCGGTCAACTTATGCCCGTCCTCCTCAAGGGCAGACTGAATCGCCGCTTCCCATTCCACAGCGCCTCGCGCCAAGGTGACAACCCCACCGAATTCCCGCACCGCTGCGATGTCCGCCGACACCACCGGTTTGCCCACCGCAAGGTACTCGTGGAGTTTCAACGGGTACCCCGCGTGCCACCAACCCGAACCGTCGGTACGGTAGAGCATGGTGTTCACGTCCATGTGGCCTACGTAGGCGGGAAGTTCTTCGTGGCGCTTCTCTCCCAGGTAATGGACGTTCGGCAACTTCTGGGATTCCTCCCAAAGCAATTCGAACTCGAGGGCCGCCGGGTCGCTCCCCCCCCTCACAAATCGTCCGAGCAACACCCAATGCCATTCCGGCCGTCGCCCGGCCAGGTCCCGCAACAGCCTTAGATCCACCTTCTGGGTTATGTTCCCAACGTACCCGATCCTCGGACGTGGCACTTGCTCCAAATCCCGCGGGCAAGGGAGTACAGAGCCCTTCTCAAACGCGGCCACATCCGCACCGTTCGGTAGGATCCGCGTCTTCCCATGCGCCCCCGCCGGCAGCAACCGAGCCATGGCCTCCGTAACGGCCACGATAAGGTCGGCTCTCTGGACCAATCGCCTTTCGACCTGGGCCATTCCCTCGTTCCACCCCCGACTCAGCGAATAGGCGTCGTACACGTGATAGATCACCTTGTGCGGCCTTAGAGCCGTTACCAGCGGCAGATACGAAGGGTGTGTCACCCAGGCAATCAAGCGCCCCGAGCATTTGTGCCGCCTCGCCACGGCGCGCAACCACCGCGCGTGCGCGCGAAGCACAATATCGTCCCATACTGGCACCGTGGGCCAGCGCGTTAAGACCTTCCCGGGCTGGGCCAGAACAACTCCGTCGCTCTCCCCCAAACGCGGGAGCCAGCCGGCCTGGCGCCACCTGTCCCCTCCCCTCTCCCATAACGTCAGCGGTCCCTGGTCGTAAATGACCTCCCAACCGCGCCTCGCCAACCGACTCAAGATCTGCTGGCGGTTCATCCATGGACCAACCCATGGGTTCTGGGAAAGAGCGATAACCACCTGACCCAATTTACCTCCCCTTCAGCTAGCGGCTTCCCTCCGGAATCGTGCTTTTCTGATCTTGTTCTTCACCTTGTTTAGTAGTAGTCGTTTTTTCCTTTCCCATCGTTGCTTCTTAGAAAAAGAAAGCGCTTTAACTCCAAGCTTCTTCGCCTCGTCGGATCTTTCTAATTTAACCACACTTTCAAGACATTGTCGCAACAGCATAGCGTTTTTCTCCCAATCCAAAAAACGCACCGCATATTCCCTGGCAGCGCACGAAAACCGGCTAATAGTATTAGCATTATCAACAAAAAACTGCATACAATCAACAAGGCTCCCAAGATCGCATTCGACTTCTGGCCAATAATAGCCGTCAAAGCGCTTCCTCTTCTTTGCAACTCTTACCAATAAGCCGGTCTCACCGTGTCTAACGAATTCGTTCATAGGAGGCTCATCAGTGGTAACACAAGCCAGACCAGAGGCCAAAGCCTCCGGTAGGGTTAACCCTAGTCCGTCCAGGCGACTGGGGTACACATACACATTGCCTCTAGAATACAAACCCGGAGGTTCTACGGTCGCATGCACAAACTCTATATTCTCAGTGGTCGCAATTAACCGCCCGATTTCCCCGTAGGATTCAACTGGCACTTGCGAGTGGATAACGAGTCGGCACTCACCTTTGAGTTGCCGAAATGCCTGCACCACCAAATCCGTTCCCTTTCGTAGATTTATGCCGCCCATACCCGCTGAATGGAAGAAAATTGGAAACTTTGTTGGGCCACACATCTTGGGTCTGAAAAGGCTGATGTCTGTGCCCCAGGGGACATACCAGCACTGCGGGTGCCAATTAAAAACGCTAAAATGCCGCTTTGTATGGCAAATGAGAGCGTCATACAGCCCAAAGAACGGAACCGTTTCCTCAGTGTAGTAGTCAATGTAGGCGACACTTCTTATCCCTCGTCGATTACACCATTCAACAACCTCCCAATCCTTTTGTTCATTAAAAATTATAATATCAATATCATACTTCTTGCACCAAGCTTCAAACTGCGAGATGTCTACCCGTGTCCAACCATCATCAAAGCGCCTACCCCAAGTCACATGCGGCCCATCCCATTCAGGATCGCCCACGGCATAGCCCTCGCCCCCCCTCGCAAAAACATAGGCGCGATGCCCTGCAGCGACGATGCTGTTTAAATATAGCTTTGAAACGTAGGCCGCTCCGCGTGGAAACCATGTGGAAACTATTCCAATGTTCATCTTTACTCCAGAGCCGGTCACTACTCGTTGCTATGCTCAAGCAAAGCAGCAACAATTCTATCTGCAGCTCGTCCATCGCCATAGGGGTTGACGCCACTAGCAGTGAACGGCCCACTGTTGGATAACCTTTCAAGAACCTCTGACACGCTTCTCACAATATCATCCTTCCGTGTGCCGATAACTTTTGCAACCCCTACCTTCACACCTTCCGGTCGTTCCGTCACCCCTCGCATAACAAGCAGGGGTTTCCCCAAACTTGGTGCTTCCTCCTGAACACCCCCGGAATCCGTCAGCACAAGCAAAGACTTTGCCATCAAATATATAAATTGCTTGTAAGACAACGGGTCAACCAACAAAACACTCCGAACTTCACCGAGAATGTCCCAAACGGGTTTCCGCACGTTTGGATTAAGGTGGACGGGGTAAACGAACGCAATTTGCGTAAACCTCATTGCCAATTCGCGAATCGCTAAACATATTTCTTCGAAAGGCTTCCCAAAACTTTCTCTTCTATGTCCGGTGATCAGCACAAAACCGGAATAAGATTCAAGCAGTTTATTTAAATTGAATGGCAATTCAGGTGGCCGCTTCTTTATATCAGACAAGATATACATCAATGCATCAACAACCGTGTTACCAGTAACAACTACACGAGCTTCTGGGACACCCTCCCTCAAAAGGTTCTGTTTTGCCAAGGCAGTAGGACTAAAGTGTAATGTGGCCACTAAACTAGCAACTCTACGATTCATCTCTTCCGGAAAAGGTTGCCGAATATCCCAACTGCGCAGGCCCGCTTCCACATGGCCTACTTTCACCCCTTGATAGAAGGCGCAAAGGGAACCAGTTAGCACTGTAGTAGTATCGCCCTGGACCAACATCCAGTCGGGCCTTAGTGTAGAGAGAACGTCATCAATACCGGCCAACAGGCGCTGCGTTAGACGGGCCAGAGTTTGATTCGGCTCCATTACTTGCAAATCAATATCTGGATATATATCAAAATCAGCAAATGCTTGGTCTAACATTGCTCGGTGTTGGCCAGTTGAACATACTGTCACTTCAAACTCGTCCGGCAACTTTCTTAACGCCAAAATAATCGGAGCCATCTTAACCGCTTCAGGGCGAGTTCCAGCCAAAATAAGTATCTTTTGTCGCTTCACTGAGACCCTCGTTCAAATCGCATGGGATTATCAACGACCTCATGTTTCCTTGGAAGCAGGAAATAGCATTTTCATTGAACTCACTGCCCATTCCCATGTCGCACGGTCAATTAATCTTAGTAGGGCAATATAAACTAGCGCGCCGAGCACCACCCCCCCAAAGAGGGAAGCACCCGCAGAAGCGGACAACCTTAGGAGCCACGTTTTAACAAACCAGGCCATCAAAAACGTGAAACAACTTGCGACCAGAGCCGGTAAAATAGCTCGCAGAACAACAGATAAATCTGCACCAACCAACTTCATCGCTTTTTTTATAATCCATACCGTAGGCAGAACACTTAGAGCCATGCCTATTGCAACGCCGTTCACCCCAAGCTGCCAACCTAACAATGCAACCAGAGCAAACGTAAAAGCGGTCAACATTATTGAAAACTTAAAAGGCAGATCAGGACGATCTTTGCAATAAAAAATCGCGCCCACCGGTTGCCCGATCGTCCTGAACGCCGCGCCCACGCACAGGATTTGTAGCGGCACCACTATGGCACTCCATCGTTCGCCCCAGAGCACCCGCACAGCCACATCGGCCACCGCGGCCAACCCGAAAAGGCAGGGGAACGTCACTAGCGTAACCGCCTTTACGGCCGCCACATAGCCTGCAACCAACATCCTGTCGTCATGCCTAACGTGAGAGAGTGCTGGGAAAACCACTGCGCCCACCGGTCTAGCAACCCGATCGAGCAGAATGTGGGGGATACGGTACGCAAACTCATACAGCCCGAGCCCAGAAGCCCCCAACAATCGTCCGACCAGTAGGTAATCGATGTTCTGGTTCAGGTAGTTGCTCAAGCTGAACCCCAGTCCATTCAGGCCGAAGTTCAACAGGTACTTGAAGCTCTCGATATTCCATTTCAGCCCTGGCCGCCAGCGTCCGGCCACCAGCACGCCCAGCGTCACAAGCGCCGTGTTGACCAAAAGCCCCACGACAAGGGCCCAGTACCCAAGGGTCGTGGTCAAAGAAAGGAACACCGCGGTGCCTGATTCGAACAACGCCGCCACCCCTTGGATTATCGCCAGCGTCCCGAAGCGAAGTCGTTTCCGGAGAAGGGCGATCCCCACATCCATGAACGGAGCCATAAGAAAAGTGCACGAAACAACCCGAAGCACGGGAACAACCCGTGGGTCCCGAAAGTAGACGCCGGCCAACGGGGCCAAGAGAAAAGTCGCAAGGAACATTAGGACCCGAACCGCGGCCGTGCCCCAGAAGCAGGTATCGAGGTCCTCGGGGGTGGGATCCTGCTTCGCGATCAGGCCCACGGTGAGGCCGAGATTGCCTGCGACAACGACGAATTCGCGCGCCAGCAGGGCCATCCCGAACAGGCCAAAGTCCGACGGTAGCAGAACGCGGGCGAGAATCGTGCTCGCGCCCAAACGAACCAAGGTGAGCCAGACTCCCCCCCCCATTTGCCACAGAGCCCCCCGCCCGGCTCTTCGCCCAAGGTCCGCGGTGTCAACACGGCTATCCGGGATTCGTTCCTGCCCCTTGCTGGGCAAATCCGCCCGCTCGGCACTGCTACCGGCCCCTGCGCCGGGGTGCGCTGCGCTCTTCACCGCGTCTTCCCGCTAACCGGCCACCAGCCCGGGTTCCGGCCCCCCGAAAATCGCGACTTCGACTCCTGCATTTCGCGCCGTTGGAAGCCATAGGGTGTGCCACAACGTCGGGGGCGGAACGCGCTCAGATCCGTTCCGGGGCCCACATTGCGACCCCACCACATAGATCTCGCGCGGGACGCATTCGGCCGGGGGGCGATCAGACATGGCATAGCCTTACGAAACCTCCTCCCCACGGGCCAGGCATGCTTCGATCGCCTCCCGGGCGTACGCGTCCGCGTGCTGGTGCACGTTCTGCGCCAACTCCTCGACAATCGGGGGGAGCCAGCGATCTACCCGTATGGCCAGGAGTTCTGTGTCGCGACACTTGCTCCGTGTGAAGACGCCGCTTTCCAGAAACGCTTCGTCTCGACGGAGCAGGGCTTCGGCCACATCTTTCCGCCGTAGCCGCTGCAAGACCGACTGCCGCACCCGATCCGGGAAAAGGAGGCAATAGTGGGGCATCCACACGTACTGATAGCCTCCGTTCCCGTCGGGGACCGCCACGTACAGGGGCACCCGGGGCACGTGAACCCGGACCCGGCAGGTGACGAGCCGCCCCCGATGATCGAGACCCCGCACCTCACGCTCTCCTGGCAGAAAGAGGTTCGGCCATTCCGCGAGTTCCTGAAACCGGTGCACGATGCTCGTGCTGTTGGTCCCGATAAGCAGTTGGTACGCGTTCGGCGCGCGGGTGTACCGTCCGTACCCGGATTCGTCGCCGAAAGGCGTGGCCGACCGCTCGGAGCCTTGGATCAGGCGCTCAGCCTCTGGTCCGACCGCCGCGCACGGGTGCGTGGGATGCAGGCTTCGCACGGCCCCGGGGAACGTTCGAAGGGCCTCCGATAGAAGCCCGCTCGCTGAAGGCGTGTGCAAGGGGTCGTAGACCTGGTCGGACGCCACATAATCCGCCATGCTTCCCCCGAACGGAAAGGTGGGCATGACGATGGTGCAGCGCGGGACGGCCTTTTCGAGCGCCTTTAGGACCGACGCGGGGCCTCCCGGCAAATACCCCAGGGAACTCAATCGGGCATGGATGCAGATGACCGCGCCGGCGGGCAGTCGCAGGCGCTCAAACGACTCCCGCAAGGCCGCCTCGGAGGTGCGGTTCGCGACCCGGTTCCTCTGGCGCAAGAGCCACCGGCGGACCCCCTTCGGGAACAGACGCTGCTTAAGTTTCGTGATGGGGTTCACCCGCCCCCCCAGCGATGCAGCGCTCGGCCAAGAGCGCATCGACGAAAAACTTGGTCGCCCAGTTCAAGATCATGAGCCGTCCGTAGTCGCCCCACACGGGCCAAGCCCCCGGCACACCGCCCCGGATGCGTTCGTCCGGGTTGGTGATGTCGTGCCGCGCCATGAGATACCGATTCACGCGCCGAGCCCCGTCGAGGTAGGCCGGGTGACCGGTTTGTTCGAAAAGCTTCGCCCAGATCACCGACATCTGCGCCGACCCGGTCATGCAACACCACCTGACGGCCGGCTCGAATGAGGCGTTGAAGCGGCCGGGCAGGTGGCCGTCGGCCTCCACCCGCTCCAAAAGGGCGTCGGCGGTTCTCCGGGCTGCGGCCACGAAGTCTTGACGATCTAGGAGCACTCCGAGCTCCAAGAGGCCCCGGGTCGCGTAGGCGAGGGTGTGCACGAGCGGGGCTTCGGGGTTGCTCAGACAACAATCGGCGAACCAGCCGTTCTCCCTTTGGCTCTGCAAGGCGTACTCCGCGTTGCGCACCGCAGCCTCGACGTATCCGTCGTTCCCCGTTGTGGTGCCGTGCCACGCCAGAGCCCACGCGACCCTCGTGTTGTACACGGTCGCACGCCCATCGGCGAACCGGGAATTGCCTTTTTGCCAGCGGCCGTCCGATTCCTGCACCTCCACAAGCCAAGCGGCGGCGCGCTCGGAGGCATCAAGGAAGCGTTGTTCCCCCGTATCGTGATACAGGGAGAGCCAGCCAAGCATAACCATGCCCGTATTGAAGACGGCCGGACTCGGCGGGAAGTCGACCCTGCCGCCCATGACCGCCCCGCACTCCATCTGCACCCGGATCTCCCAGTCGCCCATTTCCACGGCTCGACGACGGAAATCCTCGACGCCGAATACCTCGGCAAGTGTGAGGAAGGTCGGGATGATGTAACCCGTGGTCTCCGGGTAACTAGGAAGGAACTCGCCGCCAAACCGCAGGCCGTACGAAACCCCCCTGTCGTGTCCCGCATCTTGGGCTCGCTTAAGCCATGCGGCCGCCTCACGGACGTGGCGTTCGATGCCCGCCGATTCGTTCCGTGGCGAGTACAGGTTAGCGTATCTCCAGCGCTCGATGTTCCTCTCGAGCGAGCGTTTCCATCGGCGCGCGACATCAAGCACGGCGTTCCCCCTCGGCAGCGTTGAATTCGTTCACGACATATTCCCTCGGTTGCGGGTGGCCCAAAAACGCCAGCGGGCTCGCCGTGTAGCCGTAGGCACCCGCCCCCATGACGGTCACCAGTTCGCCCGGTTCGAGCCGGGGCAACTCCACCTTGGTCCCGAGCCGGTCGAGGGGGGTGCAAAGGGGCCCCGCCAGGTTGACGGTTTCTGCCGGTACTTCCCCCAGGCGTTCCGGGGGGCAGATCGGGAAGTTTCGCTTCAGCACCTGGCCGAAGTTGCCGCAGGCCGCTTGGTTGTGGTGGAGGCCGCCGTCGAGGACGAGGAACGTTTCGCCCCGGGATTCTTTTCGGTACAGCACGCGGCAGACGTAAACCCCGCACTCGCCCACGAGGTACCGCCCCGTCTCCACCACGAACCGGATACCCGGAAGCTGCGGCCGGTGGGTGTGCAGGAGGCGCCCGAGGGCGGCGCCCACGGCCTCGATGTCGAGTTCCTCGTCGGCCGCGTAGTAGGGAATGCCGAAGCCGCCGCCCAGGTTCACGAGTTCGGGCGGCCGGGGGCAGTGGGGCAGGAACGAGGCCACGGCCCCTAGGGCCCCCTCGAACGCCGAGGCGATGGCCTCGACCCGGAGGTTCTGGGACCCGGCGAAGATGTGGAACCCCACGAACTCCAGGTTCGGCCACTCGGCAAACCGCCCGAGGACCTTCGGCACCTCTTCCTCGTCGATGCCGAACGGCTTGGGACCGCCGCCCATCTTCATGCCCGAGCCCACGAGTTCGTAGGCCGGGTTCACCCGGATCGCCACCCGGAGCCTTCGGCCTTCTTCACGGGCGATGCGATCGGCGAGTTCCAGCTCGGCCTCGCTTTCGGCGTTGAGGCTCCCGATGCCCGCCCGGCAGGCCTCTCGGATCTCGAACTCCCGCTTCCCCGGCCCGGCGAACCCCACGCTGCGAGGGTCGGCGCCCGCGTCGAGCACCACCCGGAGTTCCCCGGCCGAGGCCACGTCGAACCCGCACCCGAGGGAGAGGAAGAAGCGCACGATGTCGGGGTGGGGGTTGGCCTTGATGGCGTAGTGGATCTCGACCTCGTCGGGCAGCGCGGCCCGAAGGCGCTCGTACTTCTTTCGGGCCACCCCGAGGTCGTAGGCGTAAAACGGGGTGCCCACCTCGGCCGCGATGTCGGAACAGGTGCGGCCCCCGATAAGGAGCCGACCGTCCTGAACCGCGAAGTAGCGGAGAATGGAGTCAAGAGCTTTGTGTGGCATTGTTAACCGCCAAGACGCCAAGAACGCCAAGAAGTACCTACTGTTATTTTTGTTTCTACTTCAAAGTAGCACCAAAGCATCTCACGCCCCCATCACATTCAACACCGGCGCAACACCCACAAAAACGACAGATTGCCACTGAATCATCTCCCCAACCCAGGAGCCCATGTCCACGAAAATTCCACCTTGGCTTTCTTGGCGCCTTGGCGGCTCAAACACCCCGTGTCAGGACGACTCGTTTGATCCCCTGTTTGAGGATCGGCACGTTGAAGTTGATCAGAAGTCCGAGTGTCTTCCCCGTGGCCTTCAGGTAGGAGATCACCTGGGCGTGGTGAATCGGTGCCAAAACATCGACCGCCTTGAGTTCCACCACAACCTGGTCTTCCACAAGCAGATCCAACCGGCCTTCCCCCACCCTGTGGCCTTTGTATTCCATCCACACCGGCACCTGCCGTTCGAACGAGACGCCTCGGAGGCCCAGTTCCACCCCCAAGGCTTCCTCGTACACCGCTTCCAGGTACCCAGGTCCCAAACGCCGGTGAACCTCGATGGCCGCCCCGATCACCCGGCGGGCGATCTCATCGTCGCGCGGGTTTGGTTCCATGGGAAACACCAGTCTTTGAACCGTCAAGACGCCAAGGGCGCCGAGAACACCATCATCTTTGTCTGTGCTGCTCTACAGCGTCTATTTTCATTTGCACCAGCACCAGACGGTATAGAGCATTCAGATACATGTAACAAAAACAAATCCAGAACTGGCCTTTCCTTGGCGTTCTTGGCGCCTTGGCGGTTCAATCCTTACGGCTCAAAAATTCCTTCTTCACCGCTTTGCGGTCGATTTTGCCGTTGGGGTTCAGGGGCAGGCGGTCCCAGACCTCGAGGAACCGGGGCACCATGTAGTTGGGAAGCGTTTCGGCACAGGCCCGCTTGAGGGTCTGGGCCTCGAGGCCCGGGGCCTTGGGCGACACCACCGCCGTCACCACCTGCCCCAGCACCTCGTCGGGCACCCCGAAGGCCACCGCGTGCTCCACGAGCCCCGTGGCGTAGAGCGCGTCCTCCACCTCGGTGGGGCTCACCCGATAGCCCGAGGTTTTGATCATCTCGTCGGCCCGATCGACGAAGTAGATGTAGCCCTCCTCGTCGGTCTTCACCCGATCGCCCGAGAAGACCACCATCTCCTGCATCTGGAGGCCCGGCGGCGCGAACGGGTTCGGCCGGAACCGCTCGGCGGTCTTCTGCGGGTCGTTCCAGTACCCGAGGGCCACATGGGCGCCCCGTTGCACGAGTTCGCCTTCCTCGCCGGGTTTGCAGTGCTCGCCCCGCTCGTTCAGCACCCAGATCTCCGCGTTGGGGATGGCCTTGCCGATGCTCGTGGGCCGGCGGTCCACCTCCTCGGGCGGGAGATAGGTGCCCCGGAACGCCTCGGTGAGCCCGTACATCAGGTAGATCCGGGTGTTCGGGAGCCGGCGGCGAAGTTCCCTTGTGGCGTGCACCGGCATGGCCCCGCCGGTGTTCGTGAGGTAGCGCCAGTGGGGGAACCGGGTGTGGTCCCATTCGAGCTTGAGGAGCTGGAGCCACAGGGGCGGGATGAGCCCGAGGCCCGTGATCCTCTCGGCCTCCATGGCCTTCAGGATGTCGTTGGGGAAGAGATAGTTGATGAGCACGCAGGTGCATCCCACGTGGAGGCTGCAGGTAAGCTGGTTCAGCCCGTAGTCGAAGCTGAACGGCAGAACGCTCAGGATCCGGTCTTCGGGCGTGTTCTCCACGTAGGTGGAGACGCTCTCCGCCCCGGCCACCAGGTTCCGGTGGGAGAGCACCACACCCTTGGGTTTCCCGGTGCTGCCCGAGGTGTAGATGATGGCGCCCACGTCCGTCTCGACGACCCTCGGGCAGTTCGGCCGCTCCACCGAAGGAGCCTCGGCCCACGCGCCCCGATCCACCCCCCGCACCCCGTCGGGCAACGGGGCTTCCCCCGGGCCGTGGAGGATCACGGTCTCCAGGTCGGTGCAGCGGCCCAGGACCTCGGCGAGTCCGGCCGCCCGCTGGCGCGTGGTGACGAGCACCCGCGCGCCGGAGTCACGCAGGATGTGCTCCACCTGGGGCGCCTTCAGGAGGTGGTTCACATCGACGAAAATCCCCCCGGCCCGCGCGACGGCCAGGAGGGACGCCGCCTCCTCGGGGCACTTCTCCATGTACACGGCAACCCGGTCGCCCTTGGCGACCCCGTGCTCCACGAGGAGGCTCGCGAACCGGTCCACCTCGGCGTCGAACGAGGCATAGGAGATGCGCCGGTCCCGGTGAACCAACGCCTCCTTCTCCGGCCATCGTTGGGCCGAGGCCCTGAGGCTGTCTGCGATCGTGATGCGCATGTATGCCATTCCCCGCGCGCGGCCTTGGCGTTCGCTAAAGGCTCCCTATTTCACCGTGGTCCAGTGGGTGGTGCGGACCTGGGTGTACAGGTCCGAAAGCGCTTTGGGCAGAGGCTTCACTTGGACGTGTACGACCACCAAGGCGATGACGAGGCAGGCAAGGCCCGCGCCCGCCGCGCCCAGGCGGATCATCCAGCGCCGCCGCAGGGTCTCGGGGGTCACGATCTCGGGGATCACGGTGAGCACCGTGGTGCCCGTGACCTCGCCGAGTTCGTCGCGGCTCCGGATGCTGCCGTCGAGGAAGTCGAGCAGGAGCACGAGGCCCACCCCGAGGCCGATTCCGGCCAGGAACCCCATGCCCACGTACCGGAGCCGCTTGGGGTAGAAGGGCTTTTCCGGGAGGTTCGCCGGGTCGAGGATCTTGAACTGCTCGCCCTTCTGCTTGCGCTCCAGGTTCTCGGAGAGGTCGGCCTGGAGCTTTTTGTTGATGAGGCTCTCGAGCACGTTCTTCATGTTGTCGTAGTCTTCGCTGAGCTGCTGGAGCTGGAGCGCCCGGGCCGGGGCCGCGGCAATCCGGGCCTGGTACACCTCGATCTGGCGCTTGATGTCCTGGTTTTCGGCCGTGATGCGGGCGATCTCGGCCTCGAGGCGCGCGAGTTCGGCCTTGAGCCGGTCGTAGGCCGGCGGGTACTGGGGCGTGGGGGGCTCGGGCGGCGGGGCCGGCTCCTCGGCCACGGGCTCGGGTTCGGGGGCCTGGGCTTGCGCCTCGGCCCGCTGGGCCTCGAGTTCGGCCCGCTGCTTCTCGATCTCGGCCTCCTCGGCCGCCTCCTGCTCCTCGAGCCGGGCCAGGATGGCCTTCTGGGCCAGGACGTCCGGATGCTTCTCGGTGTACTGGAGGAGCAGGGCGTCGATGCGGGCCTGGACCTTGGCCTTTTCCGCCCGGATGGCCTCGAGCCGGCTCGTGTCGATCTGGATGGCCTCGGGGCCCTCCCCGCCCTGGAGCTTCGCCTGGAGCAGGGCCTCGAGCTGGCGGGAGATGCTGAGGTCGGGGCCGGCCCCGGCCGCCGGCGCGGCGGCGCCGGCTTTGGCCTCCTCCTCGACCCGCCGCTCGATCTCGGCGATCTGCTCCTGGATCTGGACCTTGCGGGCCTCGGCCGCGTTCAGGTTCTGGTTGTTGATCTGGAGCTGGTTTTGGAGCTGGTTGAGCCGGGCCTGGTTCGCGGCCACCTGCTCGGGCATCTCCTGCATGTGCTTTTGCTTGAACTCGTAGATGAGCTTTTCCTTCTCCCGGATCTTCTCCCGGTAGCGCTGGATCTCGTCTTCGAGGAACTGGGTGGTGCCGATGGCCTGCTGCTCGCGGACCTTGAGGTTCTCCTCGATGAAGAGACTCGCGAGCTTGTTGGTGACCAGCATGGCGAGCCGGGGGTTCGCGTCGATGTACGAGAGCTGAAAGGCGTCGTTCCGGTGGACCTGGAGCTGGATGCGCGAGCGCATCATCTCGACGATCTCTTCCGGGGTTTTTTCCTTTCGCTCCCGCTCGAACAGGTTGAACTCCTGGATGATCTGCTCGAGCCGCGTGCGCGAGAAGATCTGCTGGCTGATCGTGTGAAGCCGGTCCTGGATGCTCGAGGTCACCGTGGTGGGCACGAACTGGGTCGGCACCTTCTGGGGCTGCACCAGGATGAGCGTGGTGGACTTGTACCGGTCGGGGAGCTGCATGGCGTACCACGCCGCCGCGACCGGGAACACCACGGCCGGCACGAGGATGAACCACTTGCGCTTCCACAGCAGCCGCAAGTAGCGGAAGAGGTCGAAAGGGGTGTTGGAGAGGTTCGGGAGCGGAGAGTTCATGGTGTATTCCGTTGGTCGTGTGAACTGCCGTCTTTCGTTGGTCGCAGGTCGTTCGTCGTTGGTCAGGTCAACTGCCGTAAGTCGCGGGTCGTTGGTCGTTTTACCGCGCGGACGCTAGGACGCGTGGACGTGCGGACGGATCAACTGCCGCGGGTCGTAAGTCGCAGGTCGTTCGTCGTAGATCGGCCCTCTGGGGGCTCAACTTGACCGAAGGGAGCGGCGCAGGGCGCTGAGCATCTGGCCCACCCGCTCGATTTTCGCAAACACCGGTTCCACCGCCTCGGGCGGCAGGAGACCCAGGTGGGAGGCACACAGTTCGAGCTGCGTGTCAAGCTCCCCCAGGGACCCCTGGGCCACCGCGAGGAAGTGCGAGAATTCCTTCTTCGTCCCCCGGCAAGCCCCCTCCGCGATGTTGCTCGGGATGGAAACCGCCGCGCGCCTCATCTGGCTGGCGATCCCATAGCGCTCTTCGCCGGGAAGCTGTCCGGACAGATCGTAAACGTCACGGCAAAGCTCCATCGCCAACTGCCATACGTCCAATTGCTTGTGTGGACGGGCGATAGACATTGGTCGTTTTACCGTGCGGACGCTGGGACGCGTGGACGTGCGGACGGATCAACTGCCGCAGGTCGTTCGACCGCCCCGCCGGGGGCCGGCCCGTGGGTGGAATGCAAGGGACGGGCCAAGGGCACGCCCAGAGGCTGCGACTCGCGTGGGACCGCCGTTCCCGGCATCGACACGGGCGGAGAAGGCTCAACGCGGCCTTGCGGGGCACTCGTGACCGTGGCATTGTGACCATGGTTATGAATGACGCCGCAGGAGGCCGCCATGCAGATCACCGTGTCGAAATCCAAACTAAAACCCAAACTTCTTGAATACTTACGAAGGGTGGCGACGACGGGTGAGGAACTCGTTGTCACGGACCGGGGGAAGCCGGTTGCGCGCATCGTTCCCTACCGGGAAGAGGCCGAGGAGGATGTTCTAGCGTCGCTCCGTGGCACCGTGGTCCGCTATGACAGGCCCACGGACCCCGTCGGCGAGGACGACTGGGAGGCGTTGTCGTGATTCTCCTCGACACCCACGTTTGGGTCTGGTGGGTCAGCGATCCGGACCGCCTCTCGCCCGAGGCGTTGCGAGAAATTGAGGAGGCTCGGAAAGGACAAGGGGTCCTAATCTCTAGCATTAGCGCGTGGGAAGTGGCGCTTCTCGTCGCCCGGGGACGGTTGGAACTCACGATACCGGCGGAGGACTGGGTGCGCCGTTGCGAGCGCATTCGCGGGATCCGGTTCGTCCCCGTGAACAACCGCATCGCGCTTCGATCCGTGCTCCTTCCCGGCCCGTTTCACCCGGATCCCGCCGACCGCATCATCGTGGCCACCGCTTTGGAAACAAACAGCAGGCTGGTGACCAAGGACAGACGGATCTTGGAATACCCCCACGTCCCGACCCTGTGGTAGGGCGCCGGCCTGCGCATCTCGCTTCCCATGTGGGAAGTTTCTTTCCCACCCTAGGCAATCCGATGCCCTCGGCAAGGCCAGTGGGAAGTTTTGTTCCCACCGTGGCTGTCAACGGCCGTAGGTCGTGTCAACTGCCGTAGGTCGTTGGTCGCCGGTCGTTGGTCGTGTCAACTGCCGCAGGTCGACTGTCGTGTCACCGTGCGGACGCTGGGACGTGCGAACGGGCGGACGGGTCAACTTCCGTGAATCGTAAATCGTGAATCGTCAATGGTTTCAATTGCCGCCGGCCGCGACGGGGCGAAGTTCCACGACGAACGACTTACGACCTGCGACAAACGGCCTTTCGCGTCCCAACGTCCCACCCCTACTTCATCTAGCCCCCTCCTCTAGGATGGCCCGCACGCGCTCCCGGTACCAGGGCGCGAGGTCCCCGGCGCGTGCAAGGACGTAGAGTTCGTAGCGGGCCTGGGCATCGGGGTCGGTGCACGCCAGGAGTTCTCCCCGGACGACGTCGTAGGCGAGAAACGGCGGCGCCTCGGTCACAGCCACCAGATCCACGCGGGACACCCCAAAAAGGTCCTCCAGCGCCTGGGCCAGTTCCACCTTCTCGACGGCCTTGAGCCGCCGACCGGGGCGTGGCTGGACCCCGATGTCCAGGTCGGAATTGGGATACTCGGGCTCCGGGGCTTCGCCCCTCACCCGCGCCGCCGCCTCACGGGCCCGACTGCCGAAGGCGTAGATGGCCACGAGGTCGTACCGCCGGCAAAGTTCATCGAGAGTTTCCAAGAGATGCATCGTCAGCACCGC
>NZ_BAAHXI010000054.1:0-28490 GCF_054656955.1 Deferrisoma palaeochoriense | reverse complement strand
CCGGCCCCCTCCCACCTCATCCGGGTCCGCACCGGTCCAGGTACCCCCGAGGTACACGCCCCGGGGTTCCCTCAGCCCGTCCCAGTGCCCCGCCGGGTCCGCGGCGAGCCACACGAACCCCGCCGGCCCCCCTTCGGCGAGGCCGCCGACCGGCGCCCCGGCCTCCGCCTCGCACAACGCCCGGGCGTGGTACGTGGCGGCCGCGAGCGCCGCCCCCGGGTCCCCGAGGGCCTCGGCCAGAAGCCGCAGCTCCTCCACGAGCCCGTCCCCGTGCTCCACCCCCGGGGTGCCGGCATCGCTTCCGGCCGCGATCGAGACCCGCCGCGCCGCGCCCTCGGCCACCTCGGCGAGGTGGCGGGCGTGGGTCGTACGCACCACGGCCTTTTGTCGCCCGGTGAGGGCCGGGTGCTCCTCCAGCGCCTGCCAGGCCCGCAGGGTGGGCACCCAGACCACGCCGCCGGCCGCCAGGCGGCCGAGATCCCCAGGGTCGCACCCGAATCCGTGCTCCACCGAGTCGGGGCCAGTGGCGAGCACCGCGCCCAACGGCCCGTTCGCGTGGACCATGACCCGGAGCCCCAGCCCCCGGGCCGCGCCGCACAGCCGGCCGAGGTCCCCGGCCGAAAAACCGCCCGCCGACACCCCTCCGACCTCGTCGAGGCTGTTCAGGCCCGTGGCCAGAATCTTGGCGTGGGTCGCCCCGGCCGCGGCGTTCTCCCGGAGGATCGCCTCGGCCTCCGAGAGACCCGCGGCGCCCCGCCCCAGGAACGAACCGTAGTACCCCTTGCGGAACAGGGCCTCGCCCGCCGGGAGCACCCGGGCGTACCGCTCGGGCCGCGGGTTCGCCACCCGAGCCGCCTCGAGGGCGAGCCCCCGGGGATCCCCCCCGTCCCGCACCGCGGCGACGCCCCGCGCCCGGTAGTCCTCCAGCAGCCCGAGGATCCGCTCGAGGGCGTCCTCCCGCCCGGCGTTCGTCACGCGGCTGCGGTCCGCCGGGTCGAAGCTCCCGGGCAGAAACAGGTGCACGTGGGCGTCCGCCAGGGGTTCCACGAGCCAGCCCCCCCGGAGGGTCGGCAGGGGATCCCGGGGCCGGTCGCGGTCGTCCGAGCGCACGGACACCACCCGGCCGCCCCGAACCAGGACGTACGCCGGCGAAAGGGCCTCGGCCCGCGGCCCCCGCCGGAGCCCCTCGGCCTCGATCCACAGGTCCGGCGATCGGGTCACGGGACCCCGGGCTCGTGGAAATCGAAAGCCGTGTTCCCGTAGGTCCGGGTGCGCGTGACCGGGGCCCCGGCGTGGGCGGCCTGGGGCTCGTCCCGGTGCCGCTGCACCACCACGAGCCCGCCCGGCGCCACGAGCCCGGCGTGCATTACGGCCTCCAGCGCCGCCTGTTGGAGCCCCTTCCGGTAGGGCGGCATCACGAGCACGATGTCGAACCGCTCCCCCGCCTCTTCCAGGGACCGGCAGGCCCGCAGGGCGTCGTCGGCCCGCACCCGGAGCCGGGCTTCCATGCCCAGGGCCTGGGCGTTTCGCCGCACGAGGTTTGCCACGCCCCGGTCCTTCTCCACCACCCAGGCCTCCCGGGCCCCGTTGGAGAGGAGTTCCAGGGCCACCGCCCCCGACCCGCCGAACAGGTCGAGCACCCGGGCCCCGGGGAGCCGGGGGCGCAGGAGGTCGGCCAGGCTCTTCCGGAGCCGCGTGAGAAGCGGCCGGGTGCCCTGGCCCTCCGGGGTCTGGACCCGGCGGCCCCGGAGCGTCCCCGAGGTGATGCGCACGTATCCCATGTGTCTGCTTGGACGCTAGGAGGCGCGGACGCTGGGACGCAAGGCCCTTCAAGATCCCAGCGTCTTCGCCTGTTCCACGGCGTGGGAGCGGGCTCCGAGCGGCGACCTAGTGTTCGGTACAGCTCTTCGCACCTCTCCGTGTCCTCCGTGCCCTCCGTGGTTTGATCAAACCACCCAGAGAGCCTGGGGCATCGGGGTGAGGCGCACCGGGCCGTCGGCCGTCACCAGGAACGTGTCCTCCACCCCGCAGCCCCCGAGGCCCGGGAGCACGGCCTTGGGTTCCAGGGCCACGGCGTCGCCCTCCCGGAGGACCTCGGAAGACCCCTCGGCGATGAGCGGGGCCTCCACCGTCTCGAGCCCCACCCCGTGGCCCACGAAGCGGCACCGCCGCTCCGGCGGGCCCAGGTACCCTTCGATCCCGAGCTCCTCGGCCCGCCGCCGGGCCGCCTCGAACATCTCCCCCGCTGAGACCCCGGGCCGAAGGAGGGCCGCGGCCGTGCGGTGCACCTCGAGCAAGGCGTCGTACAGGTCCCGAAGCCACCCCGGGGGCCGGCCGAGGCAGAAGGTGCGGGTCTGGTCGGTCTGGTACCCGGCCAGGCTCACCCCGAAATCCACGACCACCGGCTCCCCCGGCTCGATCGGCCGGTCGCCCGCCCCGACCGGGAACGCGGCCGACCGCCCCACCCCGGGCATGGGGGTGTCCACAGCCCCGGCCGCCAGGGTGTTGGGTCCGGACACCACGTGCCAAGGGTACGCCTCGAACGGGCCCCGCGACCAGAGCCAGCCCTCGTGGCCCCAGGCCATGGCCCGGCCCAGGAGCTCCCCCGCCCACTCGGCCTCGGTGACCCCGGGCCGAAGCGTCGCTGCCGCGTGCTCGTACACCCGGGCCACGAGCCGGCCGGCCTCGCGCATCCGCTCCACCTCCCAGGCGGACTTGCGCCGCCGAAGCCCGGCCAGAAGCGGCCCCACGTCGGCCCACCGGTCGGTTCCGATACGGGCGAGCCAGCTCGCCGGGAATACCTCGGCCACGATCCCAACGGGTCCCTCCCCCGCGGCGCGGCGGGCCCGGTCCCAGAGCTCCCGGCCCGAGGCCACGGGCTCCACCGGCACCGGGGACTCCGCCCGGGCCCGCCCCGGGTCCCGGAGGATCCAAAGAGCGGGATCGCCGGCCGCCGGCACCCAGAGGAACCCCTCCTGGGTCGTACCCGCCAGGTAGTACCGGTCGGGCCGGTGGGTCACCAGGGCCCCGACGAGCCCCGCCGCGACGAGCCCGCGCCGAAACCGCTCGGTCCGGTCCCGCACCTCGCCCGGGGGCACCCCTTGCGGCCCGGGGGCCCGGTGATACTGTGGACCCGTTCTCGTCGGGTTCATCCGTTCGCCTTTCCGCCGGTCAGGAGGTGTCCGATGCGCTGCGTTTCGAAACCGCTGCTTCCCGTGTTCGCCCTGTTGCTCTTCGTCGGGTTCCCCGCCCGCGCCGCCGAGGTGCCGCGGCTCTTCGGCACGTTCCAACCCGAGGTCGGGGTGTGGTCCGAGTACCGGGTGGTGGAGAAGGACTCCGGCAAGACCACCCGCATGCGCATGGCCATCGTGGGCCGGGAGGGCGACGGCTGGTGGTACGAGGTGGTCCAGGACGACGGGGAGCACCGAAACATCGTGAAAATGCTCGTTCGCGGGAACCCTGACGACCCGGACAACATCGAGCGCCTGATCCTGAAGAGCGGCGACGCCCCGGCCTCGGAGATGCCCAAGGACTTCGTGGCCATGGGCCGGCGCATGGCCGTGCACATGTTCGAACGGCGAAGCGGTGTGCCGGCCGAGGGCGCCGAGGGCCTCCGGGCCGAGAAGGCCGGCCGCCGCAAGGTGACCGTGCCGGCCGGCACCTTCGAGGCCGAGGTGCACCGCATCGTGGACGCCCAGGGCAAGGTGCTCGCCACCTACGATTTCGTGCCCGAGGTGAAGCCCTTCGGCGTGGTGACCTCCCGAACCGACACCACGACCATGGAGCTCCTCGGGTACGGCACCGGGGCGAAATCGGCCATCACCGAGACCCCGGTGCCCATGACCGCCCCGCCCGGGATGCCCGCGGGCATGCCCCGCGGCATGCCGCCCGGGGTGGGGCCCAAGGGGCGGTGAATCGGGAAGCGGGAACCGGAAACGGTTCGGGCCGGCGGCGCGGATCGCGGCGTGGACGCCGCTCCCACGGACGGCCCAGGGCCGGCGGCGATTCGCCGCCCCCCCCGAACGACCGGGGCGGGGCGGCCCTGCGGCGCGCCCCGCCCCGTGACTCCGATCTCCCCCGCCCTCTTCCCCCTGGGGGGAAGGAAGACAAACCTCAGCGGCACCTGCCGCCGGGAAGCGGTCCCCCCTCCCCCGGTGGGAGGGGGGCAGGGGGAGGGGGCAGCGGCACCGGTCCCCTCTCCCCGGCCCGCCGCGGGCTACACGAGCTCCATGCCGCTGAAGAAGAACGCGATCTCGGTGGCCGCGGTCTCGGGCGCGTCGGAGCCGTGCACCGAGTTCTTCTCCACGTCCACCGCGTAGAGCTTCCGGATCGTGCCCTCGGCCGCCTGGGCCGGGTTCGTGGCCCCCATGACCTCGCGCCACTTGGCGATGGCGTCCTCCCGCTCCAGGCACAGCACCACCACGGGCCCGCTCGACATGAAGGTCGTGAGGCTATCAAAGAAGGGCCGCTCCTTGTGCACGGCGTAGAAGCACTCGGCCTCCTTCTTCGAAAGCCGAAGGAGCTTCATCGCACGGATCGTGAAGCCCTCCTCCTCGATCCGGGCGATGATCTTCCCGGCGATGCCCCGGGCGGTGGCGTCGGGTTTGATGATGGCAAGGGTTCGTTCGACAGCCATGGCAGACTCCTCGTGTGTGCAAGCGTAAAGGGACAAAACAAGGCGCCCCGGCCCGGCGGCAGGGGCACCGACTTGGGACGTTCGAACGTTCGGACGCTGGGACGCTAGGACGTAAAAGCCTCCGGCGATACCAGCGTTGCCGCCTGTGCTAACCTCTGAAAACAGCCTTCGGCTGGGCGGCTCAACTGCCGTGAATCGTGAATCGTTTGGCCGCTCTCTGCGCCTCCCCGCAGCTGCCGTCTTTCGGTCCCGCCCGCCTTCCGTCCTCAGAAATCTGTCGGAATCTGGCCTCTGGGCGGGGGTGTCGGGATCCGCCGGTTCCGCGGCTTCCCAGCCTCCCAGCTTCCCAGCTTCCCAGCCTTCTAGCCTTCCCGGCGGGCGGCCACGATCGGGCCCGCGTACCGGGCCGAGGCGCCCAGGTTCTCCTCGATCCGAAGGAGCTGGTTGTACTTGGCCACCCGGTCGGTCCGACAGGGCGCGCCGGTCTTGATCTGGCCCGAGTTGGCGGCCACGGCCAGGTCGGCGATGGTGGTGTCCTCGGTCTCGCCCGAGCGGTGGGAGATCACCGTGGTGTACCCGGCCTTGTGGGCCATCTCGATGGCCTGCAGGGTCTCGGTGAGGGTGCCGATCTGGTTCACCTTGATCAGGATGGAGTTGGCCACGCCCATGGCGATGCCCGAGCGGAGCCGCTCGGTGTTGGTGACGAAGAGGTCGTCACCCACGATCTGGATCCGGTCGCCCAGGCGCTCGGTCATCTTCTTCCAGCCGTCCCAATCGTTTTCGTCGAGACCGTCCTCGATGGAATAGATGGGGTACTTGGCCACGAGCCGCTCCCAGTACCCGATCAGATCGTCCACCGACTTTTGGGGTTCGGCCTCGGCCGCCAGGTAGTAGTGGTCGCCCCGGTAGAAGGAGCTCGCCGCGGCATCGAGCGCGATCAGCACGTCCTTCCCCGGCTTGTACCCGGCCCGCTCGATCGCGGCCAGGATCACCTCGAGGGCCTCCTCGTTGGAGCCGAGATCCGGCGCGAACCCGCCCTCGTCGCCGATGGAGGTGCGGTGGCCCTTCTCCTTCAGGGTCTTCTTCAGGTTGTGGTACACCTCGGCGCCCATGCGCAGGGCCTCCCGGAACGAGGAGGCGCCCACCGGGGCCACCATGAACTCCTGGATGTCCACGTTGTTGTCGGCGTGGGCCCCGCCGTTCAGGATGTTCATCATGGGCACCGGCAGGAGCGTCGCCCCCGTGCCGCCCACGTAGCGGTACAGCGGCAGCTCGGAGGCATCGGCCGCGGCCTTGGCGCAGGCCAGGCTCACCCCCAGGATCGCGTTGGCCCCGAGTTTCTCCTTGTTCGGGGTGCCGTCGAGCTCCACGAGCCGCGCGTCGATGGCCGCCTGGTCCCGCACGTCGTAGCCGATGAGCTCGGGCGCGATCGAGGAGTTCACGTTCTCCACGGCTTGGAGGACACCCTTCCCGAGGTACCGGGCCTCGTCGCCGTCGCGGAGCTCCACGGCCTCGTGCTCGCCCGTGGAGGCGCCCGAGGGAACGGCGGCCCGGCCCACCACGCCGGAGGACAGGTGGACGTCCACCTCCACGGTGGGGTTGCCGCGGGAGTCCAGGATTTCCCGTGCAATGATGTCGGTGATCGTGTACATCCCTTCGTCCTCCTTGGTCAGTGGGAACGATTCTCGGCCGGGCGGCAGACACCCCTTTCGCGCTCGGCGGCCTCGCTGGCCTTCAGACCTGGACGATCCGGTCCTCGAACGGTTCGTAGGCGGTGAGCTTCCCGCCGTACACGGCACCCGTGTCGATGCCCACCAGGGGGCCGCGCCGGAACACCCCGCGAAACGGGGTGTGGCCGAACACCACCGGGTGGGAGAACGCCTCCGGCGCCCCGTAGAACTCGTCCCGGATCCAGAGGAGATCGCGTGGATCCTGCCGCTCCAGGGGCACCCCCGGCCGGAGCCCCGCGTGGACGAACACCACCTCCCCCTCCCGGTGCCACAGCGGCATGGCCTCCAGGAACCGGAGGTCCCCCGCCGGCACGGCCGCGTCCGGGTCCCCCGGCGCGAACCCGTAGCTCTCGAGGGTGGTGTATCCCTTGTTCCACATCCACAGGTCCCGGTCGGCCGGGTCCCGGGTGCGGTGCCAGGTGAGGCACAGGTCCTCGTGGTTCCCCCGCAGGGCCACCACCCGCGCGTCGGCCGAACGCTCCCGCACGAACCGGATCACCCCGGCCGGGTCCGGGCCCCGGTCGATCAGATCCCCCAGGAAGATCACGGTGTCGTCCCGCCCCGGCCCCAGCCGCTTCCAGAGCTCTTCCAGCCGGTCCCGGCACCCGTGCACGTCGCCGATCGCCCAGATCGCCACGCCGCCCTCCGACGGGCGCCCTTCTTACCCGACGCCCCCCCCTAAGTCAAGAAAGACCGGGGGTTTCGGTTGCCGCGTAGGGCGCCGGTGTGGCACCCTTGGGCCCGGTTTTCGCCCCGGGGGGCGTAAGCCGTCCTTTCCCCTTCGCACCCCGTTCGGCACAGGAGACCCCATGAAGATTCTGCTCGTCGTGGGCGCCCGGCCCAACTTCATGAAGATCGCGCCGATCGTGCGGGCCATCCGCCGGTGGAACGCCGAGCACCCGGACCGCCCCATCGAGCACCGGCTCGTCCACACCGGCCAGCACTACGACGAGCGCATGTACCGGGCGTTCTTCGAGGACCTGGAGATCCCGCCGCCTGACGTGGACCTGGAGGTGGGCTCGGGCTCCCACACCTACCAGACGGCCCACGTGATGCTGCGGTTCGAGAAGGTGTGCGAGGCGGAGCGGCCCAACTGGGTTCTCGTGGTGGGGGACGTGAACTCCACCATGGCGGCGAGCCTGGTGGCCGTGAAGATGGGCATCCGGGTGTGCCACGTGGAGGCCGGGCTCCGGAGCCGCGACCGCACCATGCCAGAGGAGATCAACCGGCTCGTGACCGACGCCGTGGCCGACCTGCTGTTCACCACGAGCCGCGACGCCGACGAGAACCTCCGGGCCGAGGGGGTGCCGCCCGAGAAGATCCGGTTCGTGGGGAACGTGATGATCGACACCCTGCTCCACCAGGTGGAGCGGTTGCCGCGCCTCGGGCTCGAGCCCCTGGTGGCGCCGGGGCAGCGCTACGGCGTGCTCACCCTGCACCGGCCGAGCAACGTGGACCGCCGCGAGGTGCTGACCCGGCTCCTGGGGGCCATCGAGACCGTGGCCCGGGAGATCCCCATCGTGTTCCCGATCCACCCCCGCACCCGGAAAATGGCGCGGGAGTTCGGGATCGACGAGGCGTTCCGGCCCCTCCCGCCGGCCGACGCCCCCCTCGAGCCCGGCCTCTACGTGACCGAACCCCTGGGCTACCTGGACTTCCTGAACCTCTGGAAGGGTGCCGCGCTCGTGCTCACCGACTCGGGCGGGCTCCAGGAGGAGACCACGGCCCTGGGGATCCCCTGCCTTACCCTCCGGGAGAACACCGAGCGTCCCGTCACCATCTGGGAGGGCACGAACACCCTGGTGGGCACCGACCCCGAGGCCATCGTGGCCGAGGCCCGCAAGGCCCTCGACGGCCGGGGCAAGGCCGGCCGGGTGCCCGAGCTCTGGGACGGCCGGGCCGCCGAACGGATCGTGGCGGCGCTGATGGAAGGGGAGACGCTGGGACGTTAGGACGTTAGGACGTCGGGAAGCCGGAGGGCGTCCTGAGGCGAGGGTCGGTCCCCCGCCCTACCCCGCCTTGGCGAGCTCCAGGCGGCCGGCCCAGCGGTCCTCCAGGGCCTCCCGCAGGGCCGGGTACCGGCCCGAGCCAAGCCCCGGGTCCTCGGCCAGCACCCGGGAGGCGAGGTCCCGGGCCGTCTGGAGGAGCCGCCCGTCCCGCAGGATGTTCCCGATGCGGAAATCCGGCAGACCCGACTGCCGGGTGCCCAGGAAATCCCCCGGCCCGCGGATCCTAAGGTCCTCCTCGGCGATCCGGAACCCGTCGGTGGTGGAGGCGAGCACCCGCAGCCGCTCCCAGCCGTCCTTGCCCGTCTCCCGGCCCGCCACCAGGACGCAGTAGGACTTCTCGCCGCCCCGGCCCACCCGGCCCCGCAGTTGGTGGAGTTGGGCCAGGCCGAACCGCTCGGCGTGCTCCACCACCATGACCGTGGCGTTCGGGACGTCGATCCCCACCTCGATCACCGTGGTGGACACGAGCACCTGGATCTCCCCGGCCGCGAAGGCCCCCATCACGGCCTCCTTCTCCTCGGGCCGCATCCGGCCGTGGAGGAGCCCCACCTTGAGGTCCGGGAACACCTCGGCCTGGAAGTGCTCGGCCATGGTGGTGGCGGCCTTGAGGTCCAGGGCCTCGCTCTCCTCCACCAAGGGATACACCAGGTAGGCCTGCCGGCCCCGGGCCGCCTGGTCGCGCACGAAGGCGTACACCCGGGGCAGGTCCTTCTCCCGGACGACCCGGGTGGCGATGGGCTGGCGGCCCGGGGGCAGCTCGTCGATCACCGAGAGGTCCAGGTCGCCGTACACGGTGAGGGAAAGGCTCCGGGGGATGGGGGTGGCGGTCATCACGAGGAGGTCGGGGTTCTCGCCCTTACGGAGGAGCCCGGCCCGCTGGAGCACCCCGAACCGGTGCTGCTCGTCCACCACCACGAACCCCAGCCGGTGGAACGCCACGGACTCCTGGATGAGGGCGTGGGTGCCCACGACGAGCGGAAGCGCCCCGGTGCGGAGCCCCTCGAGGATGGCCTCCCGCTCGGCCTTGGGGGTGGAGCTCGTGAGGCATGCCACCTCGACCCCGATGGGCCGGCACAGCCGCCGGAGGTTGAGGCCGTGCTGCTCGGCCAGGATCTCGGTGGGGGCCATGAGGGCCGCCTGGTACCCCGACTCCACGGCCATGAGCGCGCTCAGGAGCGCCACCAGGGTCTTGCCGCTCCCCACGTCGCCCTGGAGCAGCCGGTGCATGGGCCGGGGGGCCTCCATGTCGCGCCGGATCTCGCCGAGCACCCGGCGCTGGGCCGCGGTGAGTTCGAAGGGGAGGCTTTTGAGCAGGGGCTTGATGAGCCGGAAATCCGGCCGGAAGGCGATGCCCCGGGCCGGCCCCTGGCCCTCGCGGCGCAGAAGCAGGCCCAACTGGAGGAAGAAGAACTCCTCGAGCACGAGCGCCCGGCGGTGCCGGGCCACCCAGCGGGGGAGGTCGGGGCCGCCCCGGCTGGGGAAATGCACCTCCCGGTAGGCCTCGGCCATGGGGGGAAGGCCCAGATCCTCGGCCAGCGGCTCGGGCACCAGGTCCACCACGGCCGGCAGGGCGTGGGCCAGCGCCGCCTCCAGGATGCGGCGCAGGGCCTTGGGATGCACCCCCTCCACCTCGGAGTACACCGGCACCACCCGCTCGAGCCCGCCCGGGTCGTCGCCGGGGTCGAGGGGCTCGAGCTCCGGGTGGTCGATCTCGGGCCGGCCCTGGAACACCCGCACGGTGCCGGAACCGGCCACCTCGGTGCCGGGCCGGAACCGGTCCTGGAGCCACCGGAAATTGCCCCGGAACCATTTGAGGGTGACCCAGCCCGCGCCGTCGGTGACCCGGGCCTCCAGGACCCGGCGGCGGTGGTAGTCCCTGACCCCGATCGCCTCGACCCGGGCCCGGAAGACCGCGGTTTCGCCCGGCGCGAGGCGATTGAGCGGGGTCGGCCGGGTGCGGTCCTCGTGGCGAAGGGGCAGGAACACGAGCGCGTCGCCCAGGGTCCTCAGGCCCTTGCGGCCGAGCTTCTCCGCCACCCTCGGGCCCACGCCCCGCACCGTCGTGAGCGGGGTGGCGAGCACCGAGCGCATGTGGCGGTACGAGGCGAGGTCGGCCGGCCGGCGCACCGGGTCAGAACCTCCAGGGCTCGATCTCCGGATCCTTGCGTTTCCGGGCCCGCACCGTCTCGGGCAGGTCGTCGGGCGCGGGGCCCACCCCGACCTCGTGCTCGTCCCCGGCCTTGGGGCAGTACCGCAGGAGCACCCCGGCCGCGGCCTCGAGGTCCTCCGGGTCCCGGAGCCGCAGGAGCCCCAGGGGCCCCGGCACCTCCCGGGCCTTGAGGAACCGGTCGCCCTCCCGGGCCAGGGCGGCCACGGCCCGGTTCTCCCCCTGGTTCCGGCCCAGGGTGAGCCAGCTTCCCCCCGGCAGCCGAAACGGCCGGCCGGCGAGCAGGAGCCGCACGTCCTCCGAGGAGCGCTCCTCGGCCGGCACCTCGTCGAAGTACCGGCGCACCCGGTTCGCCAGCGTGGGGTCGGTGAGGTAGCACCCCCCGGCCGGGCTCGGGTACTCCGTGATCCCCAGCTTGGCGGCGAGTTCCATCTGGGGCTTGCGCGACCGCCCCCGGAACCCGTAGAGCCGGCTCCGGTCCACCCAGCCGTGGCGCTCGGGCGCGGTGATGGGCAGGAGTTGGGCGGAAAGAGGCCGGAGGATGAGCTCCCGGGCCCCCGACTGCCGGGCCACGGCGTTCATGGCGTCGCGGCGCTGGCTCATGGGCCGCTGCCCCAGGACCTCGCCGGTGATGAGGAACCGGGCCCCCTCCTCCTTCATGATCTCCAGGGCCTTGCGCACCAGAAAGATCTTGCAGTCGATGCAGGGGTTGAAGTTCTTGCCGTACCCGTATTTCGGGTTCGCGAGAACCTCCATGTACTCCTCGGACACGTCCACCACCCGGGCCGTGATGCCGTACTTCTCCCGGAAAAAGGCCTCCACCTCGGCCTCCCGTCCCCGCTTGTGCCCGCCGAAGAACGGGGTGATGAAGTGAAGGGCCAGGACCTCGACCCCCTGGTCCTGGACCACCCGGGTGGCGAGGATCGAGTCGAGCCCCCCGGACAAGAGGCTTACGGCCTTGACCGGCCCCTCGGGAGCCGGCGTCTGGTCGCTGGGATTACGGGTGTTCTCGGCGTTCACACCGTCTCCTTGGTGTCAGACGTCAGACGACAGAGGTCAGAGGTCGGTTTCCAGCCTCCTCGCGGGACGCCCCCTTCTCCTTCTCCCCCTCCCCCCTGCCCCCCTCCCACCAGGGGAGGAGGGTACGCTCGACGCCGCCCCGGCCCGCTCTTTGTCTCCCTCTCCCCCCACCAGGGGGGAGAGGGTGCGCTCGACGCCGCCCCGGACCGCCTTCTGTCTCCCTCTCCCCCGCCGGGGGGAGAGGGCCGGGGTGAGGGGGGCGCACGGGGAACCCGGCGAGGCGTGCGCCCGTTATCCGCCCCCTGGCTTCGGCGCCCCGAACCCTCCGGCCCCCGGCCGGCTCGCCCTCCACGCCCGGATCGTGGCTTCCAGCAGGGTCCGGCCCTGCCCGGCGTCGCGGGCGGCCTGGGCCACCACGTCCCGGTGGTCCAAGGCCGAGGGGCCGAGGCCGGCCGCGGGGTTCGCCACCCGGGCCCAGGCCGCCACCTCGAGCCCCAGGAACCGCGCCCACACGGCCTCGGGCACCACCGACATCCCCACCACCGACGCCCCGGCCCCCCGGGCCCAGGCGATCTCGGCCGGGGTCTCGTAGGTGGGCCCCGGGAACGCCGCGTACACGCCCCGGGCGATGGGGATCCCTTCCGCCCTCGCGACCTCGGGCCACAGATCGGCCCGGTAGGTCCCCGTGAGGTCCACGAACGCCGGCGTGCCGTCGGGGGTCCGGACGGCCTCGAGGGGATTTCTCCCCAGCCAGTTCAGGTGGTCGGTCACGAACACCCAGGTCCCGGGAACGAGGGCGGGGTCGAGCCCTCCGGCCGCCGCGAAGAGCACCAGGAACCGCACCCCGAGACGGGCGGCCAGGCGGACCGGGAACGCGGCCTGGGCGGGTGTGATGCCCTCGTAGAGGTGCCGCCGGCCCTGGAACACGAGGACCCGCTCGCCGGCGATCTGCGCCACCCCCACCCGGCCGGCGTGGCCCGGCACCCCGGGCGCCCCGAGCCCGGGCACCCGCTCGTAGGGGATCGCGTCCGGAAGCCCCCCCACGACGGGCCCCAGCCCAGACCCCAGGACCACGGCCACCTCGGCCCGGAACCCCTCGCCCAGCACCCGGGCCGCCGCCGCGGCCAGGGGGTCGCGCCAGGGACCGGTCACGGCCGCAACCCCTCCAGGTCGCGGGGGAACCGGAACTCCTTTACCTCGCCGGGCCGGCCCGGCACCTTGAGCGCCTCGCCGTTCCACGAAAACCGCACCCCGCCGGCGTTCCCGAGTTTCACCAGGAACCCCTCGGAGGCCTCGTAAGTCCGGGTCTCCCCGGGCCGGAACACCCGGTCCACGGGCTTTCCGCCGTCCGCCACCACCCGGACCCAGGCCTTCTCGGTGGCCGTGATCTCGAGCCGCAGGCGTTCCGGCCGGGCGGGCTCGGCCACCGGTTCCGGGGGCGGGGGCTGCGCCTGCGGCGCGGGGGCGGTCTCGGCAACCCCTTCGGGGGCCGAATCGCTTTCCCGAATCGGCGGGGGCTCGGCCGGCGCCGGCGGGGCGGGAGCGGGCTCCCCCCGGGCCGGGACGTGCGAGGCCACGGGCTCCGGTGCCCCCCGGCCCCACAGCCACCACCCCGCCCCCGCCAGGAGCACGATCAGCAAAACCGCGGCCCAGGCGAGGGGCGGCAGGCCTTTGCGCCGCCGGCCCCGGAGCGACACGTCCCAGTCGGGCTCGGGAAGCCCCCCGGCCGCCTCCCCGGCCTCGTCGGGCCGCGCCCGGCGGTAAAGGGCGGTGAACTCCCCCTCGTCGGCGCCGAGCTCCTTGGCCACCACCCGCACGAACCCCCGGCCGATCACCCCCTTCGGGATCCGGCCCCAGTCCTCCTTCTCCAGGGCATCCAGGTAGGCCTTCCGGATCCGGGTGGTCCGGGCGAGGTCGTCGAGCGAGCGGCCGGCCGCCTCCCGGGCGGCCCGCAGCCTTTCGCCGAAGCCTTGGGGCTCGGGGGGCCGTTCCTGTTCGCCGGTGGTCATGGCCGCAACTCCTGGTCGCCGGGGGTTGCCCCTACTGGGTCAGGTCCAAGTAGGTCTTCGCCGATTTGCCCACCTCGGTCCCGGGCGCGAGCTTCCAGGCCTCCTCGAAATCGGCCCAGGCCCCCTCCCGGTCGCCGGCCTTGAGCCGCACGAGCCCCCGGTACAGGAACACCTCGCCGTCCCGGGGCAGAAGCCGCGCCGCCTCGTCCAGGTGCCGCCGGGCCTCCTCCAGCTCCCCTCGCTCGTAGAGCACGATGCCCAGATTCTTGTGGGCCAGGGGGAACCCGGGCGCCACCTCCAGGGCCTCCCGGAGCCGCCGCTCCGCCTCCTCCGCCCGGCCCTGCTTGTACAGCGCCCAGCCCAGGTTCGTGAGGGCCCGCTCCTGGGTGCCGTAGAACACGTTCTTCAGGGCCTCCTCCAGGGCGCTCACTGCCTCGGGGTACCGGCCGGTGTCGAGGTACAGGGCACCCAGGTTGTTCCAGGCCTCGGAGTAGTCGGGCTTGAGCTCCACGGCCTTCCGGAACGCCCGCTCGGCCTCGCCCACCTCCCGGCGGGCCCAGTAGGCCAGGCCCAGGGCGTTGTGGACCTCGGGGTCCTCGGGGGTGAGTTGGGCCGCCTTGGTGAACTCCCGCAGGGCCGGCGCGGGCCGCCCCTCGGCCAGGAACGCGACCCCGAGCTGGTAGGCGGCCTTGGCCTCGTTTCGCACGGCCTCCTTGTTCCCGGCGCACGCGGCCAAAAAGATGAGGAGGGCGGCGAAGAAAACCCCTTGACACCTGGCGCTCGGCCGGTACCTTAGCGCCGGTTTGAATCCCGGCCGGGATGCTGGGAGGGGGCAGGAAGGAGTCATGGCGTTGGGCCGCATCCTTTTCGTCGACGACGACGAAAACATCCGGTTTCTGTTGCAGGAGGAGCTGAGCCTCGCGGGCCACGAGGTGGTCGTGGCGCCCGACGGGGCCCGGGCGCTCGAACTCCTCGACGAGATCCACCCGGATCTCGTGATCCTCGACCTCAAGATGCCCGGCATGGACGGCCTCACGGTGCTCGGGGCGATCCGCCGGCGCGCCCCCGACGTTCCGGTGGTGGTGTTCTCGGCCTACTGCGAGCCGGCCCACCAGGCGCTGGAGCAGGGGGCCAACGCCTGCGTGGCCAAATCGGCCGACCTGACCGAACTCCACCGCCAGGTGAGCCGGTACTGCGCCTAGCACGGCCTGGCGTACCAACACCAACGGAAGCGTTGCCGGAGCCCCCGCCTCGCCATGGGAACCCGCGGGTGGGGGGCTGGTGGAGAGCCGGGCGCGGCCCCCCACGTCGCCGCGCCCTCACCAGGCTTGGGTCCCTTTCGAAGCTCCGGAACTTCCGCTGCCGGTGCCCCGGCCTACCGAACTGCGACGGCATGCGAAGGCGCGGGGAATCGGGTGCTGCACTCGCGCCCGGCCGGAGCCAGTTCCCCACCCGCATCCGGCGATCGTTCCGAAGGGATCAGTCCACCTCCGCCTCGAACTCGGTGAGGGTCCGGAACTGCCGGAACCGGGCCGCCACCTCGTCGTAGGTGAGCCGCTCGAGCCGCCGGAAGCTGAAATCCTCCACGTTGAAGCTCGCCAGGGCCGAACCGAACACGATGGCCCGGCGGATGTTCTCGGGCTCCAGGTTCCCGGTGCTCGCGAGATACCCCATCATGCCTCCGGCGAAGGTGTCGCCGGCGCCCGTGGGGTCGAACACCTCCTCCAGCGGAAACGCCGGGGCGGCGAACACGTGGCCGTCGGCGAAGTACATGGCCCCGTATTCGCCCCGCTTCACCACCACCCCGCTCGGGCCCCACGAGAGGATCTTCTGGGCGGCCTTCACGAGGTTGGGCTCCCCGGCCAGCATCCGGGCCTCGGCCTCGTTCAGGACCACCATGTCCACCCGCTCGATCGCCTCCCGCAGGCTTCCGGGCTTCCCCTCGATCCAGAAGTTCATGGTGTCGAGGGCCACGAACCGGGGCTCCTCCACCTGGTCGCGGACCCGCTTCTGGAGATCGGGGTCGATGTTCGCGAGGAACACGTAGGGGCAGGCCCGGTGGGCCGGCCCAAGCTCCGGCTCGAACCCCTCGAACACGTTGAGATGGGTCTCCAGGGTGTGGGCCTCGTTGAGGTCAAACCCGTACCGGCCCTTCCACCGGAAGGTTTTCCCCGGCGCCCGCACAAGCCCGGAGAGGTCGGCGCCCCGTTCGGCCAGGAACCCGATGCGCTCCGTCGGGAAGTCCTCGCCGATCACGGCCACCAGCCGCACCGGCGCAAACAGGCTTGCGGCCGCGGTGAAGTAGAGGGCCGAGCCCCCCAGGGCCTCGTCCTCCCGGCCGAAGGGGGTCTCCACGGCGTCGATCGCCACCGATCCCACCACCAAAAGATCGCCGCCCATCCTCAGCCCTCCCCGCCCAGGTACCGGCCGAACAGAAGGTCCACCCGCCGCCGGGTCTCGGGCGGGATCTTGGCCGGGTCGGTCAGCACCGCGTACCGGGCCGCCTCGGCGCAGGGGCAGGTGCGCTCGGCCGGGATCCGGGCCACGGCCTCCCGCACGATCCGCCGGGCCGTTTCGACGTTTTTGTGGAGCACCTCGAGCACGGCCTCCACGCTCACCTCTTCCTCGGTTTCGTGCCAGCAGTCGTAATCGGTGACGAGCGCCACCGTGGTGTAGCAGAGCTCGGCCTCCCGGGCGAGCCGCGCCTCGGTGGCGTTGGTCATGCCGATCACCCGGGCGCCGATCGCGCGGTACCAGTGGGACTCGGCCCGGGTGCTGAACTGGGGCCCCTGGATGCACACGTAGGTGCCGCCCCGGTGGAACGGCACGCCCACGGCCTCCCGGGTGGCCCACACCGCCTCCTGGAGCGCGGCGCAGATGGGATCGGCCATGGCCACGTGGCCCACGATGCCGTCGCCGAAAAAGGTGTTCTCCCGGCCCCAGGTGCGGTCGAGGAACTGGTCGGGCAGGCAGATGTGGCCCGGGGCCACCCCCTCCTCCAGGCTCCCCACGGCCGAGATGGAGATCACCCACTCGACCCCCAGAGACTTCAGGGCCCAGACGTTGGCCCGGTAGGGGACCTCGGAGGGCAGGAACCGGTGACCCCGGCCGTGGCGGGGCAGAAACACGAGTCGCCGGCCGCCCAGCCGGCCCTCGATCAGCGCGTCCGACGGGGGGCCGAACGGGGTGGGCACCTCGACCTCCCGCACGTCGGTCAGGCCCTCCATCTCGTACAGGCCGCTTCCTCCGATGATGCCGATCGCCTTGTCCATGAACTCCTCGCTAGGGTCGTTGGTCGTATTGGTCGTAGGTCGCGGGTCGTAGGTCGTTGGTCGCAAGTCGTAGGTCGTTGCGGCCAGGGACGAAAGGGACGGCAGGGACCCAAGCCGCCGCCCAGCCGCCTAGCCGCCTAGCCGCCCTGCCTCATCCGCCTTGAGCTGGCCGCAGGCCGCCAGGATGTCTTCGCCCCGGCTCTTTCGCAGGGTGGCCGTGAAGTTCTTCCGGAGCAAAACCTCCTGGAACGCCGCCACCGCCTCCGGGTCGGGCCGACGGAACGGGCTCTCCGGATGGGGGTTGTAGGCGATCAGGTTCACCTTGCACCGGACGTCCGACAAGAGCCGCACGAGCCGCCGGGCGTCGGCCGGGGTGTCGTTCACCCCGCCCAGCAGCACGTACTCGATGGTGTACCGGTCCCGGGGCGGGAGCGGGCTCTCCCGGAGGGCCGCCAGGAGCTCGGCGATGGGGAACCGGCGGTTCACGGGCATGATCCGATCGCGCACCTCGTCGGTGGTGGCGTTGAGGCTCACGGCCAGGCTCCCCAGCATCTCGGGCGGCAACCGCCGGATCCGGTCGGCGAGCCCGGAGGTCGACACCGTGAGCCGGCGGCGGGTGATGTTGGGCCCGTGGTCGCTCGACAGGATCCGGAACGCCCGCACCACGTTGTCGAAGTTGTGCAGGGGCTCCCCCATGCCCATGAACACCACGTTGGTGATCCGGCGCTCGGGCCCCATGCGGGCCTGTCCCACGAGCACCTGGGCCACGATCTCCCCGGCCGTGAGGTGGCGCCGGAGCCCCAGGGTTCCCGTGCGGCAAAAGGCGCAGCCCATGGCGCAGCCGGCCTGGGTGGACACGCACTGGGTCACCCGGCCCTCGTCGGGCATGAGCACGGTTTCCACCCGCTCGCCGTCGGCGAGTTCCAGGAGGAGTTTTACGGTGCCGTCCCGGCTCACCTGCTCGTGCACCACCCGGGGCACCCGGGCCGAGGCGGCCTCGGCGAGGCGCGCCCGGAGGCGGGCCGAGAGGTCGGTCATGTCCTCGAACCGGGTCACGCCGCGCTTATAGAGCCAGTGCATCACCTGGCGGGCCCGGAACCGCTTCTCCCCCAGCGTCTCGAAGAATCGCTCGAGGCCCTCCAGGTCGTGATCGAACAGGTCGACGGCGGTCATGGTCGTTTCGTAACGCCCCGTTCCAAGGGGATTTGCCGGCCCGGGGCCGGACCCGGCTTTATACCGTGGGCCGCGAAGGCCCGTCAAACGCCCGGCTTGACACATCCGGCCCGGGGGGATAAAAGAACGGTTCAATTTACGTCCGCCGGTGCCCCCAGGGGCTGAAAAGGGAAGTGGGGTGAAAGTCCCCCGCGGACCCGCCGCTGTGAGCGAGGACGACGGGCCACTGGAGCCACTGGCCGATCGGCTGGGAAGGCGGCCCCGAGGACGAATCGCGAGCCAGAAGACCTGCCGGCCGGACGCCCCGCGCGCCAAACCTCCCCGGGTGGATTCGGGAGGGCGGGGAATCCTTGAGGAGCTTCGAAAACGGGAAGCCCGCTCCGTGGTGGAGTGGGCTTTTTTCGTGGGGCTCCGGCCTTTGTAAGGAGATCGCCCGGATCGATCGGGCATGGGGAAGAGCATGCGGGAGGCGAGCGTCGCCGTAGAGCCGCGGGGGGCCGAGCCGGCCCCGGCCGTCGAGGCCCGGGGGCTCGTGAAGCGGTTCGGCAAGGTCCGGGCCCTCGACGGGCTCGACCTCGAGCTGCGGCCCGGGGAGATCTACGGCTTCCTCGGGCCCAACGGGGCCGGCAAGACCACCACGATCCGGATCCTCACGGGGCTTCTGCGGCCCGACGCCGGCACGGCCCGGGTGGGCGGGGCCGACGTGCTGCGGGACCCGGTGGCCGCCAAGGCCCAGATCGGGGTGGTGAGCCAGCAGCTCAACCTCGACCCCGACCTCACGGTGGCCGAGAGCCTCGAACTCCACGGCATCCTCCACGGCATGCCCCGGGCCGAGCGCCGGGCCCGGGCCGCGGAACTCCTGGCCTTCGCCGGCCTGGCCGAACGGGCCCGGAGCCTCGGCCGCACCCTCTCGGGAGGCATGAAGCGCCGGGTCACCATCGTGCGGGCGCTCCTCCACGAACCCCGGATCCTCTTTCTGGACGAGCCCACCGTGGGCCTCGATCCGGCCACCCGGCGCCGGCTCTGGGACCTCATCCGGGCCGTGAACCGCCGGGGGGTCACGGTGCTCCTGACCACCCACTACATCGAGGAGGCCGAGTTCCTGTGCCACCGGGTGGGCATCCTGGACCGGGGCCGGCTGATCGAGGAGGGGGAACCCCGGGCGCTTCTCGCGGAACTCGGCGAGTACGCCGTGGACGTGGTGGGGGACGACGGCACCCGCACCCGGTTCTTTCCGACCCGGGAGGCGGCCCTCGGGTTCCTCAGGCAGGCCCCGGAGGGCGCCGGGCTTCGGCGCACGAACCTGGAGGATCTCTTCCTCCAGCGCACGGGACGGAGGGTGGAGCCGTGAACGGGGTGGCCGGGGTGCTCTACCGGGAGCTTCGGATCTACCGCCGGCGGTGGAAGAAGCACCTGGCGTCCTACGCGGTGTCGCCGTTTTTGTTCCTGGTGGTGTTCGGGTGGGGGCTGGGCCGTCACGTGGAACTCGACGGCGTGGGGTATCTGGCGTTCATGATCCCGGGCCTCGCCACCATGGCGAGCATGACCCAGAGCTACGGCACGGCCACCGAGATCAACATCGCCCGGTTCTACTGGCGGATCTTCGAGGAGTTCCAGATGGCCCCGGTGCCGGCCTGGCAGATCGCCCTGGGCGAGGTGATCTACGGCATGGTCCGGGGGCTCGCGGCCGCCGTGGTGGTGTACCTTCTGGCCTGGCCCTTCGGGGTCCGGCCGCCCCTGAGCCCGACCGTGGGGGCCCTGTTCGGCCTCCACACCTTCGCGTTCGCCTCGGCCGCCGTGACGGCGGCCATGGTGGTGCGAAGCCACGCCGACCAGGGGCACATCAACACGTTCTTCATCGTGCCCATGTCGTTTTTGTGCGGCACGTTCTTCCCGCTCGACCGGCTGCCCGGGTGGGCCGAGGCGCTGGCCTACGGGCTTCCGCTCACCCACTCGAGCCTCACGATCCGGGCGGCGAGCCTGGGCCAGCCCGTGCCCTGGGTCCACGCCGCGGCCCTGGCCGGGTTCGCCGCGGCGTTCTTCGCCTCGGCCGTGTGGGCCGTGCGGCGAAGCAGTTCGTAGATCAGGCTTGGAGGCTAGGAAGCTGGGAGGCTGGAAGGCCGGGAACCGGGAACGGTTTTGGCGTATTTCCTTGCAGCCGTCCGGAGCGGGCACTCAGGCCCCGGGGTGGGCTCGCATGGGAGGGATCCAGACGCTTTTCGGCTTTCTAGCGTTCCAGCCTCCCCGCTTTCCAGCCTAAACAACGAGGAGTCCCCATGAGCACCCTCGGCACGTTTTACGGCATCGGCGTCGGCCCCGGCGACCCGGAGCTCCTGACTCTCAAGGCCGTGCGGATCCTCCAGGAGGTGGACGTGGTGTTCGCCGCGGGCCACGAGCGCTCGGGCCGCAGCGCGGCGCTCTCGATCGCCCGGCCCCACCTGCGGCCGGGCTGTCCCGTGGTCCCCCTGCCCTTCCGCCACACCTTCGAGGACGTCCGGTCCCGGGAGGTCCACCGCGACCACGCCCGCCGGGTCCTGGAGACCCTGCGGCGGCCGGCCTCGGCCGCGTTCCTGACCCTCGGCGACCCCATGACCTACTCCACCTTCACCTACCTCCTGGAGGAGGTGCAGGCCCTGGAGCCCCGGGTGCCGGTGGTGGTGGTGCCGGGGATCACCTCGTTCGCGGCCGCGGCGGCCGAGGCCCGCACCCCGCTCGTGGAGGGGGACGAGACCCTGGCCGTGGTGAGCGGGGCCCGGGGCACCGAGGCCGTGGAGCGGGCCCTGGCCGCGGCCGACAGCGTGGCCGTGCTCAAGCCCTACCGGAACACCGCCGGCGTGTGCGACCTGCTGGAGCACCGGGGCCTCGGGGACCGGGTGGTGTTCGCCTCCCACTGCACCCGGCCCGACGCCGTGGTGGCCCGGGGGGTGGCCGAGGCCCGGGCCCGGGCCAACGGGTACATGAGCCTCTTTCTCGTGCGCGCCCGGGGGGACCGCAGCCCGTGACCCGCCGGCCCCAGGTGGCGATCGGGGCGGCCGCCCTCGCCCTGCCCCTCGTCGTGCTCTGGGCCGGAAGCATCGGGTCCTCGGGCCTGGGGGCGGCCGACCTCCTGCGGGCCCTGGCCGAGGCCGCGGGCCTCGCGGCCCCCACCCTCGACCCGGTGGACCGCACGATCCTTTTGACCGTACGGCTCGCCCGGGTGAGCCTAGCGGCCCTGGTGGGCGGCGGGCTGGCCGTGGCCGGGGTGGTGTTCCAGGGCATCTTGCTGAATCCCCTGGCCGATCCCTACACCGTGGGCGTGTCGTCGGGGGCGGCCCTCGGCGCCAGCATCGCGATCCTCGCCGGGCTCGGGGGCTACACGGCCTGGGGCCTCGGGCTCCTGCCCCTCTGCGCCTTCGCCGGGGCCCTCGCGGCCCTGGGGGCCGTGCACCTTCTGGCCTCGGACCGGGACTTCGGCTCGGGGAACACCCTGATCCTCGCCGGCATCGTGGTGAGCACCACCCTCTCGGCCGGCATCAGCCTGCTCAAGAGCCTCAACGAGGACAGCGTGTCCTCGATCGTGTTCTGGATCCTGGGGAGCTTCAACGGCCGGGGCTGGGCCCACGTGGCCTTCTCGGCCCCCTACGTGCTGGCCGGGGTGGTCTGGGCCTGGTGCCTCGGCCGGGACCTGGACCTCCTGGCCCTGGGCGACGAGTCGGCCCGGCAGCTCGGGGTGGACGCGGCCCGGGCCCGGCGCTGGCTCCTGGTGGCCGCCTCGGTCATGACCGGGGCCTGCGTGGCCGTGAGCGGGGTGATCGGGTTCGTGGGCCTGGTGGTGCCCCACCTCCTGCGGATGGCCCTGGGGCCGGGCCACCGCCGGCTCGTGGCGGGCTCGTTCCTGGTGGGTGCGTCGCTTCTTGTGCTGGCCGACGGCCTCGCCCGCACGGTGCTCCCCGGGGGCGAGGAGCTTCCCGTGGGCGTGGTGACCGCCCTCGTGGGCGGGCCCTTCTTCTGCTGGCTCCTCCGGTGGAACCCCAGGAGCCGGCGGGCGGAGGCGCCGTGATCCGGGTCCGGGACCTCTGGGCCGGCTACGGCGGGGCCCCGGTGCTCCGGGGCGTGGACCTCGAGGTGGCCGACGGCGCGTTCCTCGGGATCCTGGGGCCCAACGCCTGCGGCAAGTCCACCCTTCTGCGGGTTCTCACCGGGGTGCTCCGGCCGGAGCGGGGCGAGGTCCGGGTGGCCGGGCTCGATCCCCGGGAGGCCGCACCCCGGGACCTAGCCCGGGCCGTGGCCACGGTGCCCCAGACCACCTGGATCCCGTTTCCCTTCACCGGGTTCGAGGTGGTGCTGATGGGCCGCCACCCCCGGATCGGCCGGTTCGGCCGGCCCGGGCCCGACGACCGCGCCGCGGTGGACCGGGCCATGGCCCACACCGACACCCGGGGGCTCGCCGACCGGCTCGTGACCCAGGTATCCGGCGGGGAACGCCAGCGGCTCGTGCTGGCCCGGGCCCTGGCCCAGGAGGCCCCGATCCTCCTTCTGGACGAGGCCACGGCCGCCATGGACGTGCACCGCCGGATCGACGCCTTCGACCTCCTGGCCCGGGTGAACGCCGAGGGCGCCACCGTGTGCGCCGTGATGCACGACCTCAACCTCGCGGCCCTCTACTGCGAGCGGCTCGTGTTCCTGAAAGGCGGCAAGGTATGGGCCGAGGGCCCGACGGCCGAGGTGTTCCGCAAGGACGTGCTGGAGGCCGTGTACGAGACCCCGGCCGAGGTGGCGGTCCACCCGGCCACGGGCCGGCCCCACGCCGTGTTCCTGCCCCGGGCGGCCCGGGCGAAGAAAGGAGTCCCCCGTTGAGATCCCCCCTGGTCTGGCTTCTCGCCCTCCTCGTGACCCTCGCCCCGGCGGCCGTACGCGCCGCCTGCGTACAGGACGACACCGGCACCCGGGTCTGCGCCCCCGAGGCGCCCCGGATCGTGTCGCTCTACGGGGCGTTCACCGAGATCCTCTGGGAGATCGGGGCGGGCGACCGGATCGTGGGACGCACCCGCCACGACGACACCGTGGAGGCCCTCCGGGCCGTGCCCTCGGTGGGCACGGGGCTTCGGCCCAACGTGGAGCACGTGCTGGCCCTGCGGCCCGACCTGGTGGTGGCCCGGGCCGGCCGGGCCGCGGCCCAGGCCGTGGCCGACCTGCGGGCCCGGGGGCTCACCGTGGCCGCCTTCGACCCGCGGTCGCTGGACGAGGCCCTCTCGGTGATGGAGCGGCTGGGGGAACTGGCCGGCCGGCCCGGGGAGGCCCGGGCCCTGGCCGGACGGCTCAGGGGGGAGATCGGGTCGGTACGGGCCGCCGTGGCAGGACGCCCCCCCGTGCGGGTGGTGTACGAGGTGCGGGCCCAGCCGCTTACCGTGGCCGGCACCGACGGGCTCGTAAACGACCTCCTGGAGGCGGCGGGCGGCCGAAACGCCGTCGAGGCCCCCAAGAAGCTCCTCACCCTCGACGTGGAGGCCCTCCTCAAGCTCGACCCCGACGCCTACGTGATCCAGGAGGGGCCCATGAACCGAAACCCCTCCCCCCCGGCCGACCGGCCCCTGTACCAGACCCTGCGGGCCGTGCGGGAGGGGCGGGTGCTCGTGGTGGACGAGAAGACCTTCGCCAGGCCCGGCCCCCGCCTGGGCGAGGCCGCCCGCACCCTGGCCCGGTTCCTCCACCCCGGGGCGTTTTGAGCCGGAATCGCTAGGGCTCGAACACGGGTAGCGGCGCGAGGCCCTCGGCCGTGCGGGCGAACGCCCGGTCGAAGGTGGCGAACCCCCGGGCGCGTCCGGCAACCCCGAGGGCCAGGTGGAGCGCGCCGGCCTCCCTGCGAGTATCCCCTCGGCTGCCTTGACGCCGGGCCCGGCGGGAGTAGGCTCCCGGGTTCGGCGTCGTTCCCCCTCGTTCCCGGAGCACCGGATGGACCTGTCGTGCCTCTTTGAACCGCAGGCGATCGCCGTCTACGGCGTGTCGCTCTCGAACCCGTTCCACCCGGCCAACGTCATCTACCACAAGAACCACCTGCGCTACCGGGCCGCCACCTACGCCATCAACCCCAAGGGCGGCGACCTCTACGGCGAGCCGGTGTACCGCTCCCTCGGGGAGGTGCCGGCCCGGGTGGACCTGGCGGTGGTGGCCGTGCGGGCCGGGGCTGTGCCGGGGGTGCTCCGGGAGTGCGCGGCCGGGGGCGTCAAGGCCGCGGTGGTGGTCTCGGGGGGGTTCGCCGAGGTGGGGCGCCACGACCTCCAGGACGAGATCGCCGAGATCAGCCGGACCCACGGCCTTCCCGTCGTCGGCCCGAACTGCCTCGGGGTCTACGCCGCCCCGGTCCTGGACACCTTCTTCCTGCCCCCCGAGCGCCTGATCGAGATCCGGCCGGGGAACATCTCGCTCGTGAGCCAGAGCGGCGGCATCCTGGTGGACCTCATGATCAAGCTCACCCAGGAGGGGGCCGGCATCGCCCGGGGCCTGAGCATCGGGAACCGGGCCGTGCTGGACGAGGTGGACCTGGTGGAGTTCTTCCTGGCCGACCCGGCCACCCGGGTGATCGGCCTCTACCTCGAGGGCTTCCGGCCCGGCCGGGGCCGGGCCCTCGTGGAGCTCCTGGGCCGGGCCACGAAGCCCGTGGTGTTCCTGAAGGCGGGGAAATCGCCCGGGGGCACCCGGGCCGTGGCGTCCCACACGGCCTCGGTGGCCGGGGACTACCGGGTGCTCCGCGACATCCTGGGCCACGCCGGGGCCCTCGAGGCCCGGGATGAGGCCGAGTTCGTGGCCTACTGCGAGGCGCTCGCGGCCGCCCTTCCGGCTAAGCCCCTGCGGAACCTGGTCATCGTGACCGCGAGCGGCGGCCACGGCGCCGTGGCCTCGGACGAGTGCCAGAGGGCGGGCCTCAACCTGCCCGAGATCCCGGCCGCCGACCAGGAGCGCCTGCGGGCGGCCCTCTCCCCGAGCGTGCGGGAGATCGCCTCGGTGGGAAACCCCGTGGACCTCACCGGGTCGGCGGGCGACCAGGACTTCCTCGCGGCGCTCCGGTTCCTCCTCGACCGGCCCTACGTGGACGGCGCCGTGCTCCTTCTGCTCCCGTATCTTCCCGCCCTCACCCCCGACGTGGGGGCCCGGGCGGCCCAGGTGGCCCAGGCGAGCGGCAAGCCCGTCGTGGCCTACATGCCCCACATCGAAAAATACGGCATCTTCATCGAGGGCTTCCAGACGAACGGCATCCCGGTCTCCCACACCGTGCAGGGCGCCGTTCACATGGCCCAGGCCATCGCCCGGAGGGGAACCCCGTGAAACCCAGCGCCGCCGAAATCCTCCGCCGCGCCGCCCCCGTGGGGTGGGTCGTGGAGCCCCTGGCCCGGGAGATCCTGGCCGAATACGGGCTTCCCCTGAACCGCTGGGCCTGGGCCCGCGACCCCGACGAAGCCGTGGAGGCGGCCCGCCGCATCGGCTACCCGGTCGTCGTGAAGGTGGTCTCGGCCCGGGTGGTCCACAAATCCGACGTGGGGGGCGTGGAGGTGGGGGTGGAGGGCGACGACGCCCTGCGCCGAACGTTCGAGCGGATGGACCGCCTGCCCGGGTTCGACGGGGTGGTTCTGGGCGAGATGGCGCGGGGCGTGGAACTCATCGTGGGCGCCAAGAACGACCCCCAGTTCGGCCCGGTGGTCGTGACCGGCATCGGCGGCACCGCGGTCGAGATCTACCAGGACGTGGCGATCCGCATGGCGCCCATGACCCCGGCCGACGCCGCCTCGGCCCTCGACGCCCTGCGGGGCCGGCGCCTCCTCGAGGGCTTCCGGGGCTCGCCCCCCGCCGACCGGGAGGCCCTGGTGGACCTGCTGGTGCGGTTCTCGGAGATGGCCCACGACCTCGGCCCGGCCGTGGACTCCGTGGACCTCAACCCCGTCTTCTGCGGCCCCGACGGTTGCGTGGTGGCCGACGCCCGGATCGTATTGCCCACTCCCAAGAACAACGAAGGGCTTGCGGCCGGGTGACCGCAAGCCCTTGAAATGACTGGAGCCGGGAATCGGACTTGAACCGACGACCTGCTGATTACGAATCAGCTGCTCTACCGACTGAGCTATCCCGGCTTGAAGAAGCGCTTTATAGCAGGTTCGGGGGGCGGCTGTAAAGGGTCAGCGCGGGGCCGCCCGGGCCGCCAGGGGGATCAGGCGGCCGAGGGTGGCCAGGGATTCCAGTTCGTCGTCGCCGAACGGCTCGTCGTCGTCCTCCCGGTCGGCGTAGAGCACGAACCCGGGCCGGTCGCCGGGCCCCAGGGGCACGAGGGCGAAGCACCGCACGTCGAGGGCGGCGGCCTCCCCCGGCGCCAGGACCCGTTCGTAGTACGGAAGGGTCCGGTCCACCACGCACAGGGCTTCCCCCCGAAGCGCGGCCTCCAGGGCCCCGCCGGGCTCGGGGGCGCCGGAGAGGGCCTCCGCGAACTCGGGGGTGACGTCGCCATCCCAGGCCAGGGGGGAGAGTTCCCCGCCGGACCCGGTCAAAACCAGCACCCGGGACGCCCCCACCACCTCCCGGATCCGGCGAAGGACGAGGCCCGCCACGTCCCTGGCCGGGGACCCATCCAGGATGAACTCCTGGATCTCCCGCACCGCGGCGAGTTCCGCCTCGCGGCGCTCGGCCCGCCGGCGCTCGGCCTCCTGGCCGGCGAACATCTCCTGGAGCCGCTCGTTCTCCTGCTCCACCCAGAGGGTGTAGGTCTTGAGGTCCTCGACCCGAAGTTCGAAAAACCGGGCGTACTCCCGGATTTTCGCCGGGACCCGCCCCAGGGCCCCGAGCACCATGCCCACGGGCTTTCGCAGCACCCGGGCCATGGAGGCGGCCAACTCCCGGTGGGGCTCGGCGCCGCCCCACAGGGGCTCGGCCAGCGCCTTGGCCGCGCCCACGAGAAACGCCAGCCGGTCTCCCCGGTCGGCCGGCGGGGCCGGGAAGGTCCGGTGGTGGCGGGCGATGGCCGCCTGGAGCACCTCGGGCAGTTCCCACCGGCGGGCGAGTTCCGCCCCCACCTCCACGTGGGCCACGCCGAAGGCCCGCTTTTCGGCCGCCAGCAGGGCGGGGCCCCGGGCTCCGGCCCCGTACACCCCGGCGGCCCGGTCGGGCCACCGGTGGGCCAGGACAAGCTTTCCCACGTCGTGGAGAAGCCCCGCCACGAAGGCCTCCTCGGGCACGTCGTAGCGCAGCAGGTCGGCCAGTTCCTGGGCCACCACGGCCGTGGCCACAGCGTGGATCCAGAACCCCTCCAGGATCTCGCCGCCCCGCCGGAGGCTCGAGAGCAGGTGGTAGGCCCCGAGCCCCAGGGCGATCGCCCGGACCGACTCGAACCCCAGGAGCACCACGGCCCGCGACACGGTGGTGACCCGCGCCGTGCTCACGGCGTAGCGGGCCGAGTTGGCGACCCGAAGCACCTTCATCGTGAGGGCCTGGTCCTTGAGGATCACACCGGCCAGGTCCGCCGCGCTGGAGGTGGGGTCCGAGGCCACCCGGGAGACCCCCACCAGCACCTGGGGAAGGCTCGGGAGTTCCCGGATCTCGTCGAGGAACGAAAACCGCTCCGGCCCGCTCACGCCGTCCCCTCCTCGGCCACGGCTGCGGCCACGGCCTCGCGGATCTCGGCCAGGAGCGGCTCGTCGTCGGCCACGCCCGCGGGGGGTTCGGGCTCCGGCGCCCCCACCCCGGGGGCCGCGGCCCAGGCGACCCAGTCGCCGAGGCGGGCCACCGCCCCCAGGCCGTCGGGTTCGTCGGCGTGGTGCGACCCCACCGCCTCGGCCAGGGCCCCCGGCAACTCCCACCGCTCCAGGAGCACCCGGCCGAGTTCCCCGTGATCGAACCCCAGGGCCTTGGCCTCCCCCTCCACCCCGGCCGGCTCGTCGTACACCCGGGGAAACCGCAGGGCGATCACGCCCTTGCCCACGTCGTGGAAGAGCCCCGCCAGGAACGCCTCCTCCGGGTCACCGCCGCGGGTCCGCCGCGCCCACTCCCGACAGGCGATGCCGGCCCCGTAGGAGTGGAGCCACAGGGGCTCGGCCAGGCGCCCGGCCCCGGCCAGCACCCGCTGCACGGCCGAGGTGAGGACCAGGGTGTGGAGGGTGCGAAACCCCAGGAACACGATGGCCGCGGAAAGCGTCCGGACCTCCCGGGACCGGCGGTAGTAGGCGGAGTTTGCAAGCCGCAGCACCCGAAGCGAGAGCGACGGGTCCCGGGCCAGCACCGCCTCCAGGTGCTCGGGCTCGGTCGCCGGGTCGGCGAGCAGCGCCAGGGCCTGCTGAGCCACGGCGGGCAGCCGGGGCAGGTCGTCGATCAGCCGGGCCACGCGATCGGCGAGCGGGGCGGTCATGGGGCGTTCGTCCTCCGGTCGGGTCACACCGCCCTTTCCGTTTCGGCCGACCCCGGGCAGATCTGAACCCCGGCCGGGCGCTTTTCGCAGGGCCCCCGCCAAGGTACACTATTG